>JAQVJI010000196.1:1540-5045 GCA_028695255.1 Chromatiales bacterium
GTCGAACTGGCGCTCGATGTTCTGGCGCGAGGCGCGGATGTGCCGGCGCATCAGCAGTTCGGCCCATTCGCCGTCGCGGTCGGCGATCGCGTCGACGATCTGTGCGTGTTCGGAATAGGCGTGGCGCGCGCGCGGGCTGGCCATGCCGAACTGGTAGCGGTACATGCGCATCAGGTGATACAGGTCGTTGCACAGCAGACCGATCAGGTGCGCGTTGCCACTGCCCTGGGCGATGCGGTAGTGAAAGTCGAGATCGCCTTCCTTCTGGAAATAGGCGATGCCCTCCTGCAATTCGCTGCCTTGTTCATGCAGACGCAGCAGCTCGCGCAGGCTCTCGATGTCCTGTTTCGACATGTTCTCCGCCGCCAGTCGCGCCGACATGCCCTCCAGCGCCTCGCGCACGAGGTAGAGGTCGAGCAGGTCGTCAGTGGAGAGACTTACCACCCGCGCACCGATGTTCGGGCGGCGCACGACCAGATTGCAGGTCTCCAGCCGGCCGATTGCCTCGCGCAGCGAGGCCCGGCTTACGCCATACTGACGGGCAAGCTCCGGCTCGCTGATCTTGCTGCCGGGGGGGATGGCGCCCTCCACGATCGCCGCTTGCAGGTCGGCGAACAACTGGTCGGTGATGGTGATGAAGGCTTCGGCGGGTTGGCTCACGGTCGCACCTTCTGTTGTCGACAAAATACGCGTGTTTCGCAAACATATGACGAATATTCTGCTTAGTCAAGACATGATTGTCGACATGATGGCGGGCATACATATCCGGTACCCAAGCGGTGGCGGCCAGGATTCAGCTTGGGTTAAGCGTCGTCTGCGACGCTCGGCACGGATGAGCGATCCGTGTGACACCTGACACGACCGACCTGCGAGAACGCGATTGTATGAGCCTTCTTCCGATATTCCGTCGCCTGCGACTGATCGCAGGCGTATTGATCCTCGCGCTCCTGCCGTTGTCGGTGCCTGCCGATTCGGACGAGGCCTTCAAGCTGCGGCGCGAAGGCCGCATCCTGCCACTCGAAAAGATCCTCGAAGGCGTGCCCGCCGTCCAACGCGGCCATGTCGTGGAGGTCGAACTGGAATACGACGAACGGTACAAGCGCGTCGTGTACGAAATCTATGTCATCGATGGCGACGCCAGGGTATGGGAGCTGTTCTTCGACGCAGAGACCGGCGAGTTCCTTAAACGCAAGAGGGAACGCTGATGCGTCTGCTGTTGGTGGAAGACGATCCTGCGCTCGGGCCGCAACTCCGGGAGCGCTTCGGCCGTGAGGGCTTCGCCGTCGATCTGGCCGACAACGGGATCGATGCCTGCCACCTCGGCGCCACCGAACCCTACGATCTCGTCATCCTCGATCTCGGTCTGCCGCGCAAGTCCGGCATGGACGTGCTGCGGCAATGGCGCGCCGACGGCATCGCGGTGCCGGTGCTCGTGCTCACCGCACGCGATGCCTGGCACGAGCGCGTGGACGGCATCAAGGCCGGGGCCGACGACTATCTCGGCAAGCCCTTCCATATCGAGGAACTGATCGTCCGCGCACATGCGCTGCTGAGACGCGGCCGCGAGGCGCGCGCGACCGAACTGCGCGTCGCCGGCTTCGTGCTGGACGAGACGCGTCAGTGCCTGATCGGCGACGCGGGGAACGCCATCCCGCTTACCGGCACCGAGTTCCGTCTCCTGCGCTACTTCCTGCATCACCCCGGCGAGGTGCTGTCGAAAAGCCGCCTCACCGAACACGTCTACGAATACGATGCCGACCGCGACAGCAACGTCATCGAGGTCTACGTGCGCCGTCTGCGCGAAAAGCTCGGCAACGACGTGATCCGTACCCGTCGTGGCCAGGGTTACGTGCTGGAGCAGGGCGCGTGAACCGACGCACGGGCGGCTCACGCGCCTACTCGTTGCAACATCGCCTGACGCTGCTGCTCGGGCTGAGTCTGGCGGGGCTTGCGGCCTTGCTGCTCGCCGGCGTGCACATCCTGCCGCGCCAGTTCGCGGAGGACTACATGCTGTCGCGGCTGGACCACGAGGCGGAAAGCCTCTACGCCTATCTCCAGGTCGATCCGGATGGGCGACTTGCATTGCGCGGCGGGCGCCTCGCGCTGGTCTACAACGTCCCGCTCTCCGGACATTACTATCGCATCGTCGCTGCCGACGGGCGCGTGCTGCGTTCGCGTTCGCTGTGGGACGAGGATTTCGACACGCCGATAGTGCAACCGGGCACCACGCGGATCGACGCGATGGACGGCCCCTTCGACCAGAAGCTTCTGTCCTGGAGTCGTGGTTTTCTGTGGAACGACGCGCCGCTGACGGTGACGGTGGCCGAAGACATCGGTCCGATCGACGAGCGCATCCGGACGATGGGCTGGCAGTTGTTCGGCGTCCTGACGCTGTTGTTCATGCTGCTGCTGCTGTTGCAGCGCTGGCTGGTCACGCGCAGCCTCAAGCCGCTGGGTCATGCGGTGCAGGCCTGCCGTCTGCTGGAGGAGGGGCGCGTGGAGCCGCTGCCCGAGCAGGGTCCGCGCGAGATTGCGCCGCTCGTGTCTGCGATCAACCGCCTCACGCAATACGTGCTGGGCCGGCTCAAACGCTCGCGCAATACGCTGGGCGATCTCGCCCACGCGCTCAAGACTCCGCTTGCCGTGCTCGGCCAGATGGCCGATTCCGAACTCGCGGCGCGTGATGCGGACATGGCCGCGCGTCTGCGCCGCCAGGTCGACGAGATGCAACGCATCATCGAACGCGAGCTCAAGCGCGCACGGCTCGCCGGTGGCGGCCACCCCGGCGGACGCTTCGAGATCGCGGGCGAACTGGCGAGCCTCGTGCAGGTCATGCGATCGCTGCATCACGACCGCGAACTCGATATCGCACTGTCGGTACCGGCGGACAGGATCGTCCCGGCCGACCGCGAGGACATGCTCGAACTGTTCGGTAATCTGCTCGACAACGCCTGCAAATGGGCACGTTCGCGCGTGCAGGTGACCGTCGATGACGCAGCGGGCTTGCGATTCATGGTCGAGGACGACGGTCCCGGCGTGCCGGACGAACGGCTGGCGGAAATCGCCCGTCGCGGCGTGCGCGCCGACGAGACGGTGCCGGGTCACGGGCTCGGTCTGTCGATCGTGGCCGACGTCGTGGAGCAGTATGGCGGTCGCATCGCGTTCGGTCGCTCCGCGACGCTCGGCGGATTGCGCGTGGAGGTCGTGCTGTCCCTGTCGCATTGAGCCGCCACGTCGTCCCGCCGCCTCCACAGCCGCCGGCGAATCTTCGGGTGCCATTCTCCCCGTCGCGTATTACATTTATGGAACCGTTTCCTTCGCTCGGATTCCAGCCCGATGGACCATCCAGACCTCGACGACTACATCAAGCTGTTCGGCCTCTACGACGGCGAAAAGCTGCACGCCGCCGAGGCGGAGGGCATCGAACTGCTGTTCGAGCAGGCGGTGCGGATGATCGTCAGGCCGTCCGAATTCAATCACCGGTTGCCGCTGCCCTTCATCGAGG
>JAQVJI010000025.1:0-13925 GCA_028695255.1 Chromatiales bacterium
AGCCCGCACGCGAACGCGATGCCGGCGACAGCGCCAGCAGCTCGACCGGACCGGCCGAGCTGTCGATGCGCACGACGCGGCCGGTGCTCAGTTCCGCCACCCCCGGCAGCGCCGCGATGCGCGGCGGCAGTGCGGGATCGTGTCCTGCATCGCCCGGCGCCGGAATATAGAAGTCGGCCTGCAACAACTGCGTCAGCCACAGATCCACGGTGCCGCGGAAACTCGCCGTCATCACGCCGACGCCCACGGTGGCGGAGACCGCGATCGCCAGTGCCGCGGCCGCCACGCCGGTGCGCAGCGGCGAGGCGGTGAGTCCGCGCGCCGCGAGCCGCCCCTCGGCACCGAACACGCGGCCGAGCGGTTCGGCCAGCAGACGTGCGAGCCCCGTCAGCGACAACGGCACCCACAGGCTGAAACCGGTGAGCAGCAGGAACAGCGCGACGAAGCCGCTCACGAGTCCATTGCCGAGCAGCAACAGCGATCCGCCGAGCGTCATCAGCAGCGTGCCGATCGCCGGCAGTTGCCACGGTCGCCGCAATGCGCCGCCACGCGCCGCCTCGCGCATCGCAGCCCGCGGCGGGACGCGCAATGCCTCGACCAGCGGCGGCAATGCCGCCAGCAGCGACACGCCGACACCGAGCAGCAACCCCTTCGACAGCGACGTCGTGGCGAGATGCAGCTCGGTGACGCTGAGCACGAAGTACAGGTCGTTGATGCTGCGCGCGACCAGTTGCAGCAGGCCCTGCCCGATCAGGATGCCCGCGAGCAGACCGATCAGCGAGCCGACGACCGCGAGCAACGATACCTCGACCAGCATCCACGCGAGCACACCCTCGCGCGTCACGCCCAGCACGCGCAGCGCGCCGAGCAGACGGCGGCGCGACAACACCGAGAAGGTCATCGCGTTATAGATCAGGAAACCGCCGACCAGCAGCGCCAGCAGGCTCATCGCCGTCAGGTTGGTGCGAAACGCCAGCGTCAGCCGTTCCTGGGCGGCGGCCTCGGCGCGCGTCTCGATCAACCGCAGGCCGGTCGGCAGCGCGGCGGCCAGACCGTCGACCGTGGCGGCATCGAGTATCAGATCGATGCGATCCAGCCGGCCGCCGCGCTGGAGCAGATCCTGCGCGGTCGCGATGTCGGCGATGAGCAGACCGTCGACCAGATCGTTCTGCACGCCGATCAAACGCAGATTCCGCCGCAGGCCCGCCGCCTCGACCTCGAAGTCATCGTTCAATGCCAGACCGAAGCGGCGTGCGGCGGCGACGGACAGAAACACCGTACCCGGTTCGGTCATCAGGCGTCGCACGTCGGCATCGCGCAGGTCGTCGGCGCGATCGCGAAAACCGCGTTCGGCCAGCGGATCGATGCCGAGCAGGCGGAAGGTCTCGCCGCGCAATTGGACCTGCTCCTCGATCACCGGCGCACTCTGCCGGTAACCGGCGGCAACGCGCAGGTCGACATAAAAGGATTCCGGCACGCCGGCGGGTCCGCCGCGGATCGCGTGCGTGGTGCGGCCGGCGATGGTTTCGAGCGTGAGCGCGAGCGCGCGCGTGGCCGAGGCATTGGCGAGATCGACCGCCACCACCGCAGCCACACCGAGCGCGATGCCGAGCACCGACAGCAGCGTCAGCCAGGGATGACGCAGCAGATGCCGCGCCAGTGCGCGCAACAACGATGGCGTCAAGCGACGACCTCCTGCAGATGCCCCTCGTGCAGGCGCAGCACGCGGTCGGCGCGCGCCGCCACCTCGTCACTGTGGGTGACGACGATCAGCGTCGCCGCGTGCTCGCGCACCAGCGCGGTCAGCAGGTCGAGCACCCGCACGCCGTTTTCCTCATCCAGGTTGCCGGTCGGTTCGTCGGCGAGGATCAGCTTCGGCGCGTGCACCAGCGCGCGCGCAATCGCCACGCGTTGCTGCTCGCCGCCGGACAGACGTTGCGGCCGGCTGTCGGCACGGTCGGCGAGTCCCACCGCCGTCAGCATGTCGGCGACGCGCCGACGCCGTTCGGCCGCGCGCAGGCCGAGCAGTTCCAAAGGCAGCGCAACGTTTTCGGCCACGCTCAGCGTGTCGATGAGATTGAAGAACTGATACACGAAACCGATGTGACGACGCCGGAACAGCGTGCGCTCGCGTTCGGACATGCAGGCGAGATCGCGGCCCGCCACCTCGACGCGACCGGCGTCGGGTGCGTCGATGCCGGCCATGAGATTCAGCAGCGTCGACTTGCCCGAACCGCTGCGGCCGAGCAAGGCCGTGATGCGTGCCGGCGCGAATGCGACGTCGACGCCGTCGAGCACGCGCCGCAGACGCTCGCCTTCGGCATAGTGTTTCACCACCGCTTGCAGGGAAACGGCGCTGGCGGACATGGGCATCTCCGATCAGGAACTATACTCGGCATTATGACCGCGCCCGCACGACTTTCTCACCTCCTCGCTACGATCATCCTGCCGTTGCTGCTGCCGTTCGCGACGACGGCGAACGATGCCCTGCCGGACGAGTTCCATCCCGACTACGAGGAGGTGCGCGCGATTCTGAACGGCGACGAGGAACCGATGGGCGTCATGTTCATGATCCGCGGCGCGCACGAGCAGGCATTGGAGGACATGCTGCCGCGCCTGCAACGCCATCTGCGCGCACTGCGCGCGCGTCATCCCCGGCTGCATCTGGTGGCCATCGCCTACGGCGAGGAAGTGCGCGCGCTGGCCACCGCCGCCCGCGACCGGCATCCCGCGCTGCATGCGACGCTCGAACGCCTGATCGCGGACCTGCCGCTCGACGTCCACGTCTGCGGCGCCTTCGCCGCCGGGATCGACCTCAGCCCGGACGACTTCCCGCCGCACTTCGACGTCGTGCCCTCCAGCACCGCCCAGTACGAGGCCTACCGCGCGCTCGACTATCTGCCGGTGATGATGGCGAACGACTGAGCGGGTGTTTACGAAACCGTCACATCTTCGAGACGACCGTCGTTCTGCTGACGATTGAACGAAGCGTGAATCCCCTTGGGACCGCCCTGGACTGGCCTGTGGAGGCCGGGTGAATGGGCCATGGATGGCCCATTCAGTTCCGCCGCGACAGGACGTCGCGTCGGAACGGCCCGGCCGGAGCAGGTCAGGCCAGGGCTTGCTCGAAGGGCGGTCCCGTGGGGTGTCCTTTCTTTGGTGACTTTCTTTGGACAAGCAAAGAAAGTCACTCGCCCGGCCTCAGCGAGCCATCTTCGGAGTTCACGCCGCAACGGCCGGGCGAAAAGGCGCACCGATGGCGGTCGACCGAGCATGCGCAACCAAACCATCACCCGCGTTTCATCAAAGCGTCAGTTTGTCATGGAAACGTCAAACTGCGCCGCTAGCATGGCCGGCATTTCATCCAGCCGCGGGAATGCCTCGATCCATGAAGATCCTGATGATCAGCGACGTGTACTTCCCGCGCATCAACGGCGTCTCGACCTCCATCGCCACCTTCCGCCGCGAGTTGCTGGCACTCGGACACGAGGTCACGCTGATCGTCCCGGAGTATCCGGCGGCAACGAACGACGATCCGGGCATCATCCGCATCCCGTCGCGCTATCTGCCGATGGACCCGGAGGACCGCATGATGCGCGCCGGCCACATCCTCGCCCTCACCGAACGGCTGCGCGAGGAGGCCTACGACGTACTGCACATCCAGACGCCCTTCGTCGCGCATTACCTCGGCCTCAAGCTCGCGCGCCGGCTCGGCCTGCCGACGGTCGAGTCCTATCACACCTATTTCGAGGAATATCTGTTCCACTACCTGCCGCTGTTGCCGAAGGGCATCATGCGCGCCGTTGCGCGCTGGTTTTCGCGCACCCAGTGCAATGCGGTGGACGCGATCGTCGTGCCCTCGCGCGCCATGATGCAGGTGCTGCGCGACTACGGCGTCACCACGCCGGAGTCGATCATCCCGACCGGCATCGAACTCGACGATTTCAGCCGCGGCGATGGACCCGCCTTCCGCCAACGCCTCGGTATTGCAGCCAACGTGCCGCTGCTGGTGCACGTCGGGCGCATCGCGTTCGAGAAGAACATCGACTTCCTGCTGCGCGTGATGGCGCGGGTACGGCGCGAGATACCGAACGCCGTCCTCGTCATCGCCGGCGAAGGACCGGCGCTGAAGCACGTCAAACGGCTGGCGCATGAACTCGGGCTCGGCGGCTGCGTGCATTTCGTCGGCTATCTGGACCGCAAGACCAGCCTGCCCGACTGCTACCGCGCGGGCGATGCCTTCGTGTTCGCATCGCGCACCGAAACCCAGGGGCTGGTATTGCTGGAATCGATGGCGGTCGGCGTGCCGGTGGTGTCGACCGCCGTCATGGGTACGCGCGACATCATGGAGCCCGGTCTCGGCGGCCTGGTGGCGCAGGAGGACGAGGCCGACTTCGCGGCCAGGGTCGTGCTGCTGCTCGGCGATGCGGCCCTGCGCGCGCGCCTGGGCGAGGAGGCGCTGGCCTATGTGCGGACCTGGTCGGTGTCGGCCACCACGCAGCGTCTGCTGGGTCTCTATGCACAGGTCGCGAGCGCGCAGGATGCGGCCGCGCAGGTACAGGAACCGGGCTGAACGACCGCCAACGAACGACCGCTTGGTTCGTTGACCCCCAAGCGGCGCGGCGCCTATAATCCGCCACCCATTTTGCGGAGGGCTTGTCGCCTTGGACAGTTCCAGTAGCTATCCACCTAGATTCCTGCGGTGAAGCCCTCCCAAGCCCTCCTTCCTGGTGCTCAGGCCGCTTCCCGCAGGTAACCGCGGGAGCGGGCAGTCAACGAGCACGCGCCGGCCCGGCCGGCAACTCGAAACACCCGTTCCTCTGTCTTGAACATTGGCCGTAACGATTCACCCGCCGCAAAGGGGTGACCGGACACGGCGACAGCCGCCCATGGCTTGCGCGTCACGTGATGGCGCGCGGACCGGGGCGGCACGACGAGGTGCGCCATGGATTACGATTTCGAGCACTATCTGGTCGAGGTCCGCGAGCTGCTGGAGCGCGGCGACCGCGATGACCTGCGCGCACTGCTCGACGAGATGCGCTTCCAGGACATCGCCTTCGTGTTCATGGAACTGCGCATCGAAGACCTGCCGATGGTCTTCAACCTGCTTGCCTCGGGCCGGCGCGTCGACGTCTTCTCGCACCTCGATCCCGACTATCAGTACCGTCTCATCACGCGCCTGCCCGAACACGAGGCGCACGAAATCCTGTCGCGCATGGACCCGGACGACCTCACGGCGTTGCTGGAGGACCTGCCGAAGGACGAAGTGCGCCGCCTGCTGCGCCTGCTGCCGTTTCGCACCATCCGGCGCGCGCTCACGCTGCTCGGCTATCCGGAGGACAGCGTCGGCCGCATGATGTCGCCGCAGTTCGTGGCCGTGCGATCGGACATGAGCGTCGGCGATGCGCTCGAAAGCATTCGCGAACAGAGTGAGCAGGGCCGGCCGGCCAACACGATCTTCGTCGTCGACGCGGACGGCCGCCTGAGCGGCATCATTCCGCTCAAGCATTTCGTGCTCGGCAAACCGGAGGACGACGTCACGAGCCTGGCGGCACCGCCGGTCGCCACGCTGCATCCGGAGGACCGGCAGCAGGCCGCGGCGGAGGCGATGCAGCACTACGATCTCGAGGTCCTGCCCGTCATCGACCAGGACGGCGAACTGGTCGGCACCATCACCGTCGACGACGTGCTCGACATGGTGGAGGAAGAGACCACCGAGGACTTCCACAAGATGGGTTCGGTCGGCATGGTCGGGCTGTCCCTGCGCGACGCCAATCCGTGGCTGCTGTTCCGCAAGCGCATCGGCTGGCTGCTGGTGCTGATCGCCGTCGGCCTGCTCGGCGGCAGCATCCTGTCCGGCTTCGAGGACGTGATCGAATCCGTGGTCGTGCTGGTGTTCTTCCTGCCGATGGTCATCGCCAGCGGCGGCAACGCGGGCGCACAGTCGTCGACGCTGATGGTGCGCGCGCTCGCGGTCGGCGACGTCCACGCCCGCGACTGGGTGAAGCTGTGGACGCGCGAGTTTGCGGTGTCGGCGGCGCTCGGCGTGACCCTGGGGCTGGCCGTCGCCGCACTCGGCCTGTGGCGTGGCGGCATGACGGTCGCGTTCGTGGTCGGCCTGGCGATGCTGCTGATCGTCGTCATCAGCAGCCTCATCGGCGTGCTGCTGCCGTTCCTGCTGTCGCGCTTCCGCCTCGATCCGGCCACCGCCAGCGCACCGCTCATCACGTCCATCTCGGACATCATGGGCATCCTGATCTATTTCTCGCTCGCCGTCGCCCTGCTCAACATTCCGGGTCCTGCCTGAGTCTTCGCCATGACCGAAACGATCGAAGAGCGGAAGAGCGAGGAACGCAAGAGCGTCGGCATCGGCGGATTGCTCGTGCTCGTCGACCAGGCGGCGCTCGAAGGCTGGCTCGCCGCACTCGCACCGCAGGACGTCGCCGCCGCGATCGAGACGCTGGACGACGAGGCGGGCGCGATCCTGCTGCGCCGTCTGCCGGAGAAGCTGGCACCCGAGGTCTTTTCGCATCTGGACACGGAGCATCAGGCACGCCTGCTCAACCAGTTCGCGCCGGAGGAAAAGGCGCGCCTGGTCGGCGAACTGTCCTACGACGACGCCGCGGCGCTGATCGACGAACTGCCCGACGAACATACCGACGAGATCATCGAACTCCTGGAGCCCGGCGACCGCCAGGTCATCGAATCGCTGCTGTCCTATCCGGAGGAAAGCGTCGGCCGTCTGATGACGCCGGAATACCTCGCGGTACGGCCCGACTGGACCGTCGCGCGTGCGCTCAACTACGTCCGCACCCACAGCGAGCACGGCGAAACCGCCAACGTGGTGTTCGTCACCGACGGCACCGGCCACCTGCTCGGTTCGGTCGACTTGAGGGATCTGCTGCTGGCACGCTCCTGGCGCAACGTCGAATCGCTGATCCATCAGGAACCGGTCAGCATCGACGTCAACGCCGACCGCGAAGAGGCCGCGCATCTGATCCGTCATTACGACATCGAGGTGCTGCCGGTCGTCAACGCCGAGGGACAGATGCTCGGCATCGTCACCGTCGACGACGTGTTCGATCTGGTCGAGGAAGAAAGTACCGAGGACTTCCACCGGCTCGGCGCGGTCGGTCCGATCGAGCAGAGCCTGCTCGACGCCTCGCCCGGCCTGCTCTACCGCAAGCGCATCGGCTGGCTGGTCATCCTGGTGTTCGTCAACCTGTTCAGTGGCGCCGCCATCGCCATGTACGAGGCATCCATCGCCGCCGTGGTCGCGCTGGTGTTCTTCCTGCCGCTGGTCATCGGCAGCGCCGGCAACGCCGGTTCGCAGGCGGCCATCCTGATGGTGCGCGCACTCGCCACCGGCGACGTGCAGACCAAGGACTGGTTCCGGCTGTGGGGCAAGGAATTCGTCGTCGCCAGTTCGCTCGGCCTCGTGCTCGGGGCCGCGTCCTGGCTCGGCGGCGTCTGGCTCGGCGGCTACGAGGTCGCCACCGCGGTCAGCCTCTCGATGCTGGTGGTCGTCATCATGGGCAGCATGGTCGGCATGATCCTGCCTTTCCTGCTCATGCGCCTCGACTTCGACCCCGCGACCGCCAGCTCGCCGCTCGTCACGTCGATCGCCGACATCGGCGGCACGCTGGTGTATTTCTCCGTCGCCACGGCGGTGTTGAGTCTTTAGCGGCTTCGGTGTGGTACGGCGCGGCCGCGCGGCATCCGACCGGGTGAAATCACCACCCGACGGGGTGGATTGCGCTGCCGCGCCATGCGCTTATGGCAGAATGCCCACCCATGAACACGCCTCCGCAAAACCGTCATCGCACTGCTCCGGTCCGCGTCGGCCACGTCGTCATCGGCGGCGATGCGCCGGTGGTGGTGCAGTCGATGACCAACACCGACACCGCCGACGCGATCCGTACCGCCGCGCAGGTGGCCGAGCTGCACCGCGCGGGCTCGGAACTCGTGCGCATCACGGTCAACACCGAGGAGGCCGCCGCCGCGGTGCCGGAGATCCGCGCGCGCCTGGAGGCCATGGGGCTCGACGTGCCGCTGGTCGGCGATTTTCACTTCAACGGCCATCGGCTGCTCGACAAGCACCCGGCCTGCGCCGAGGCGCTGGCCAAGCTGCGCATCAATCCCGGCAACGTCGGTCGCGGCGCCAAACGCGACGAGCAGTTCGCGCGCATGATCGAGTTCGCCTGCCGCTACGACAAGGCCGTGCGCATCGGCGTCAACTGGGGTTCGCTCGATCAGGCGCTCTTGGCGCGGCTGCTGGACGAGAATGCCAAGTCACCTGCGCCGAAGGAACTCGAAGACGTCACGCGCGAAGCACTCATCGCCTCGGCGCTCGAAAGCGCGGCGCGCGCCGAAACGCTCGGTCTCGGCCACGACCGCATCGTGCTCTCCTGCAAGGTCAGCGGCGTGCAGGAACTGATCCGCGTCTACACCGATCTCGCCGCGCGTTGCGATTACCCGCTGCACCTGGGTCTGACCGAGGCCGGCATGGGCATCAAGGGCATCGTCGCCTCCACCGCCGCGCTGGCGGTGCTGCTGCAACAGGGCATCGGCGACACCATCCGCGTCTCGCTCACGCCCGAGCCCGGCGCGCCGCGCACGCAGGAAGTGCTGGTGGCGCAGGAAATCCTGCAAAGCCTCGGCCTGCGCAGCTTCGTGCCCGGCGTGGTCGCCTGCCCCGGCTGCGGCCGCACGTCGAGCGACTTCTTCCAGGTGCTCGCGCGCGACGTGCAGAACTTCCTGCGCGCCCGCATGCCGGAATGGCGCACGCGCCATCCGGGCGTGGAGAACATGACCGTGGCGGTGATGGGCTGCGTGGTCAACGGCCCCGGCGAGAGCAAGCACGCCAACATCGGCATCAGCCTGCCGGGCACGGGCGAGGTGCCGGTGGCGCCGGTGTACGAGGACGGCGAGAAGACCGTGACGCTCAAGGGCGAGCACATCGCACACGAATTCACCGCGCTGATCGAGGCCTACGTGGAACGGCACTACGGCCGGTCCTGATCGGCGAGGATACGGACATGCCGGGTACCGTTCCAATCCTCGATCACGCCATCCGCGGCGTGCGACTGCTGCGATTGTCACCGAACGACGATACGCGGGGCTCGTTCACCGAGTTCTGTCGCGAGCAATGGCTCGACGTGCCGCGTTCGGTGCAATGGAATCTGGTCCATTCGCATGCGCGCGTACTGCGCGGCATCCACGTCCACATCCGGCACTACGACTATCTCGTCGTCATCGATGGCAGCACGCAGGTCGCGATCGGCGATCTGCGGCAGGCGTCGCCGACCGCCGGGCAATGGGACGTCGTGACGCTCGACGCGCGCGAACTCACGGCCATCTCGATTCCGCCGGGCGTCGCGCACGGCTTCTGGTTTCCGGAGCGCGCGATCCATCTCTATGGCATGAGCGAATACTGGTGTCCGGAGGAGGAAATGGGCTGCCACTGGGCCGATCCCGCGCTGTCTCTCGACTGGCGGGTCGCCGACCCGATCATGTCGGCGCGAGATGCCGAACTGGGCTCGGTGCAGAACCTGATGCATGACCTAGCGCCCTACCAGCATCTGTTCCGGATTCCGGCATGAGCGGCGCGTCGCCCGCCGTCAGCGTCATCGTTGCCACCTATCACTGTCCGGTCGCGCTGAAGGCGGCGCTCGAAAGCGTGCTGTTGCAGGACTTCGACGACTACGAAGTGCGCGTCATCGGCGACGGCTGCACCGACGACAGCGCGGCGGTCGTGGCATCGCTGAACGATCCGCGCCTGCACTGGACCAACCTGCCGCACAACACGGGCACGCCCGGCGCGCCGCGCAACGAGGGGCTGCGGCAGGCGCGTGGCCGTTACATCGCCTGGCTCGGGCACGACGACCTGTGGCTGCCCTGGCATCTGTCGAGTCTCTTGGACTGCCTGAAGGATGGCGGCGACTTCGCCTGTACGCTCGGCGTGGCCTACGGCCCGGACGGCGTCTCGCGCGCCATCGCCCTGCCGATCGAATCCGTCGATCATCACGTCGGCATCTCGCCCTCGCACTGGATGCAGACGCGGGCACTCGCCGACCGCGTCGGTGCCTGGTCGACGACGCTTCCGAACAGCATCGACGTGGACTATCTGCAACGGCTGTGGAGCCTGGGCATGCAGGCGCGGTTCTGCCGCCGCCTGACGACCATCAAGTTCGCGTCGGTACGCTGGCGACCCTATGCCGATGCTGCGCTCATGCCGCAGCCGGCTTGGCTCGAACGGATCAGAACGGATGCGCACGCAGTCGAGTACGACATCCTGCTCGACATGGCGGAACACTTGGCAACGCACGACAGGAAACTCACGGCCGGCGAGGAAATCCGCGCATCGCTGCACGGTCTGGCCCGGGCGGCATTGACCGCCTACGGGCGCCGGCGCTGGCCGGCCAGCATCCTGCTGCAATGGATCAACAGGCGCCGGCGCGGACTGCCGATATTCGGCCCCCGCTGACCAGAACGCCTGCCGATGCACAAGCTCGTCCGCGCGCTGTGGCGCCATATCCGGCGCTGGCTGCCGATGCCGGTCCTGTCGTGGATCGGCCATCTGCGTCCGCAACGCCATCGAATGACCGGCATGCAATCGCTCCAGGGACAGGGACGGCGTCGACAGTCGACATGTGAACGACCTGTCTTCGCGGCGACAACCATTCACGGACACAGGCTATACTCATCCGCACCCGAATCGGAAGACTTCGATCGGCGTTTGCAATCGATCCGCGGGCCACGTACCACAGCGGACACGTACACCACGACTGCCACCCGTTCGGCCACCATCACAGGGGAGATCCCACATGAAGCACCCGAACCTCAACGGACCGCGCCTGACCGGTCTGGCAGTCCTGTTGTCGTCCGCACTCGCCGGCTGCGCCGGCCACGACTGGCTGCCACGCAGCGCCGACAGCTTCGAGGTCGTGTCGGAGCCCGCCGGCGCGGAGATCTGGATCATGGACCGGCGCTGGGGCACGACGCCGGCGGAGATACCCGTCAAGGCGGTATTTCCGGCCACCTACCCGGCGGAAAAACAGGCCCTGTACGGTCGCGTGACCTTCAGGCAGGCGGGCTGCGACAGCCTCACGCTGCCGGTCGGCCCGCGCGCGGTCGGCTCGCGGCTGGTCGGCAAGCTGCATTGTCCGCAGGCGGCGCCGGCGGCAACGCCCGTCGCGGCGCCGGCCGCGAGCGCACCGGCGGTCATCGCGGAACCCGTGGCCGTCCCGGCCACGCCGCGCACCGACGTCGCACCCGCCGCCGTGCCACCACCGACGCCCGCCGCCGTCGGTGCGAAGGAGCGTCTGCTGCGTCTGAAGGAACTGCGCGAGGAAGGCCTGATCAGCGAGGAGGAGTACCAGCAGTTGCGCAGGCGCGTGCTGGATACTCTGTAGCGCCATTCCGCACCCGGATGCCGGCCGTTTGCCGCCGGTATCCGGGTCATTCGCCGGCTGCCGCCTCGCAGCGACACAGACCGACGACCCACACCAATTCCCCCTTGCAGTACACCAGCGGAATGCGCTCGCGCTGCCAGGGTGGCACGCCTGCCTCCTGCATGAGCTTGCGCAGATCGCGGCGATGGCCGCGCACACGGCAGGTCTCGCCGCCCTGGCGGAAATGCAATTCGAGTTCGGCGTCGGCCCAGGACAGTCCCTGCCGGCTCAACGCATCGCGCGTCAGATTCAATCCCAGCCATGCCAGTTCCAACGTCTCCTGCGCGGCCGGCCACGCCAGCACGGTCGACGGGTCGTGCGGCGGCAAGGGCGCGAAGGCATAAAGATCGTCGCGGTAACGGCGAATCTCGGCGCCCTGCCACCACACGCGCGGCATCGCATCGACCGACGCCGTCAGCACGTCGTCCAGCACTGCGTTGAGCCGCGCCTCGGGCGGCGGCGGCAGGCCCTTGTCGGCCAGCCAGCCGCGCAATGCGTTGCGCTGGCGCGGCGGCGGCAGGCGTTGCAGCGCAGCCACCGACAGCAACGAGGGATCGGAACCGCGCGCCGTTTCGAGATCGATGCGCGCGAGGTCGTCGAGCAGACGCGCCGCCTCGGCCTGGTGACGCGCCGCGCGCGCCAGCGTGCGCGCGGCCGACGGCCAGCGTGCACGCAAGGCCGGCAGAACGTTCAGCCGCAGATGATTGCGGTCGTGGCGCACATCGCGGTTGCTCGGGTCCTCGACCCAGACGAGCCCTTCCGCACGTGCGTAGGCGAGCAGGTCGTCACGCGAGACGTCGAGCAGCGGGCGCAGATGCCAACCATTGCCGAAGGGCGCGAGCGGCGGCATCGCCGCCAGCCCCGCCGGACCTGCACCGCGCAGCAGTTGCAGCAGCAGGGTCTCGGCCTGGTCGTCGCGTTGATGCGCGGTGAGCAGGCAGGCGCCGCGTTCCAATGCATCGGCGAGCGCGGCATAACGTGCGCGCCGCGCCGTCGCCTCCGGGCTCTCGCCGGTCTGCGATCTGGCATCGACGTGAACGACCTGCAACGGCACTGCGAGCGCCGCGCAGACCTGCCGGCAGTGTTCGACCCAGTCGTCGGCCGCGGTCTGAAGGCCGTGATGCACGTGCGCGGCAAGCGGCGGCGGCAGCGCGGCCTCGCGCCGCAGCCGGGTCAGCGCATGCAGCAGGACATGGGAATCGACGCCGCCGCTGTAGGCGACGAGGGGGCGCAGCGGAAACGGCAGGCGTGCCAATGCGCTACGCAGGATGTCGAGGATGCGGGAAACCGGGTCGGCACTGCCGTTCAAGGCTGGCACCTCGTCAGTGTGGGGGCTGGGGAAAGCATATTGGCCACAGAGGCCTCAGAGGAAAAACACGATCTCTCGCTGAGGACGCTGAGAGGCAGAGGAAAACCAATACGTTTTGCCGTTATGTCTGTTCCCCGCGCCAGCGCTCCCAGCGAGAACAATGCTTTTCTCTGTGTCCTCTGTGGTCAAATCGCCTTTGTTCAGGCTTCCTTGAACCGGCCATACCCCATCAGGCGCTGGTAGCGGCGTTCCAGCAGGTCGTTGGCACCGAGTCCGTCGAGGTCTTCGAGCGCCTTCCACAGCGCATCGCCCAGACGCTGGCACATCGCATCCGGATCGCGATGCGCGCCGCCGAGCGGTTCGGCGATCACCTGGTCGATCAGACCCAGTTCCTTCAGGCGGCCGGAGGTGATGCCGAGCGCCTCGGCCGCGTCCGGGGCCTTGTCGGCGCTCTTCCACAGGATCGAGGCGCAGCCCTCGGGCGAGATGACGGAATAGGTGCTGTATTGCAGCATCATGACCTTGTCGCCGACGCCGATCGCGAGCGCGCCGCCCGAGCCGCCCTCGCCGACCACCGTGCAGATGACGGGCGTACGCAGTTCGGACATCACGGCCAGATTGCGCGCGATGGCCTCGCTCTGGCCGCGTTCCTCGGCGCCGACGCCCGGATAGGCGCCGGGCGTGTCGATGAAGGTCAGCACCGGCAGGCGGAAGCGCTCGGCCAGACGCATCAGGCGCATGGCCTTGCGATAGCCCTCGGGGCGCGGCATGCCGAAATTGCGGCGGATCTTTTCCTTGGTGTCGCGGCCCTTCTGGTGGCCGATCACCACCACCGGCCGGCCGCGCAGGCGCGCCACGCCGCAGACCATGGCCGGATCGTCGGCGAAGGCGCGGTCGCCGTGCAGTTCCTGGAAATGGGTGAACAGTTTGCCGACGTAGTCCAGCGTATAGGGCCGACGCGGATGGCGCGCGAGCTGGGATATCTGCCAGGGCGTGAGCTTGGCGAAGATCGACTCGGTGAGGTTCCGGCACTTGGCCTGGAGCTTGGCGATCTCCTCGCTGATGTTGATCTCGCTGTCGTTCCCGACGTAACGCAGTTCCTCGATCTTGGCTTCGAGCTCGGCGATGGGCTGTTCGAAATCCAGGAAGTCCGGGTTCATGGG
>JAQVJI010000025.1:14025-21935 GCA_028695255.1 Chromatiales bacterium
CCTGGAGCTTGGCGATCTCCTCGCTGATGTTGATCTCGCTGTCGTTCCCGACGTAACGCAGTTCCTCGATCTTGGCTTCGAGCTCGGCGATGGGCTGTTCGAAATCCAGGAAGTCCGGGTTCATGGGCGTGGTCGGATTCGTGTGAGGGACTGCGGATTTTACACGAGTGGGCGCAGGAGGTGGATCAGGGGCGTTTCGTTCAATACCGCATGCCGACCTTGTCGTCGCCGACCAGGCTGCGCAGGCGGTGCAGGAGTTCGTCTTCCGGCCGCACCTGCCAGCTCGGGTCGAGGCGCAGGTCGGCGCAGGCCGCGCCGTTGCGGTAGCGGATCACCACCGGGCACTTGCCCTCGCCGCGGTAGGGCGCCAGCGCCTCCTTGAGTTCGCCGACCAGGCCGTTGACCGATCCCGTCACGGCCAGCTCGATCTCCAGCCGCTTGGAGAAGGCCTGGCGCGCCTGGGCGATGTCGTAGACCTCGCGCGCGCGCATGCGCACGCCGCCGGAATATTCGTCCAGCGCCACGCCGCCCTTGACCACCAGCAACTGGTCGGCGTTGAGCAGATGCCGGTATTTGGCGTAGTCGTCGCCGAACAGGCCGACCTCGATGCGTCCGCTCTGGTCGTCGAGCGTCACGAAACCGAGATCGCCGCTCTGCGCCTTGCGCACGCGGATGCCCATCACGAGTCCGGCCACCACCACGGTCTGCTCGTTGCGCTTGCCGTAGCCGCCCGGCATGCCGCCCTCGGCCGCCTCGGCCAGCAGATCGCCGATGCGCTTGCCGGCGATGGCGCGGATCTCGTCCTTGTAGCGATCGATCGGGTGGCCCGTGAGATACAGCCCGAGCGTTTCCTTTTCGCCCGCCAGCCGCGTCGCCTCGTCCCAGTCGGGCAGCGCGAGCGAGGCCATGGCGTCTGCGGCCGTGGCCGGTGCCACGGGACCGCCGAACAGGTCTTCCTGGCCGGCATTGAGATCGCGCAGATGACGCTCGGCGGCGGCCATCGCCTCCGGCAGGCGCGCCATCAGGGTCGCACGATTGGGACCGATGGAATCCAGCGCACCGGCGCGGATCAATGCCTCCAGCACGCGCCGGTTGACCTTCTGCGGATCGATGCGGCAGCAGAAGTCCTCCAGGCTGCCGAACGCGCCCTCGCGGTCGCGGCTGTCGAGCATGCCCTCGATCGCGGCCTGACCGACGCCCTTGATCGCACCCAGACCGTACAGGATGGTGCGGTCGTCGTGCGCGGCGAAGGCATAACGCGAGCGATTGACGTCGGGCGGGATCACGGCCAGTTCCATCTGGCGGCATTCGTCGATGAAGTTGACGACCTTGTCGGTCTTGTCCATGTCCGAGGACAGCACCGCCGCCATGAAGGCGGCCGGGAAATGCGCCTTCAGCCAGGCCGTCTGGTAGGACAGCAGCGCGTAGGCGGCGGAGTGCGACTTGTTGAAGCCGTAGCCCGCGAACTTCTCCATCAGATCGAAGATGTAGGTGGCGATCGACTCGTCGACGCCGCGTTCGGTGGCGCCCCGCATGAAGATCTCGCGCTGCTTGGCCATCTCCTCGGGCTTCTTCTTGCCCATGGCGCGGCGCAGCAGGTCGGCGCCGCCGAGCGTGTAGCCGGCCAGCACCTGCGCGATCTGCATCACCTGTTCCTGGTAGACGATGACGCCGTAGGTCGGCTTGAGGATCGGTTCCAGGTCAGGATGCGGGTATTCGACCCTGGTGCGGCCGTGCTTGCGGTTGATGAAGTCGTCCACCATGCCCGATTGCAGCGGACCGGGACGGAACAGCGCCACCAGCGCGACGATGTCCTCGAAGCAGTCCGGTTGCAGGCGCCGGATCAGGTCCTTCATGCCGCGCGATTCGAGCTGGAAGACGGCAGTCGTCTCCTGCCGCTTCAGCAGCGCATAGCTGTCCGGATCGTCGAGCGGGATGCGCGCGATGTCGACCGGCGCTTCGTTGCGCGTCGCGCGTTCGCGATTGATGGCCCGCACCGCCCAATCGATGATGGTCAGCGTGCGCAGGCCGAGGAAGTCGAACTTCACGAGACCAATGGCCTCGACGTCGTCCTTGTCGAAATGCGTCACCGCGCCCTGCCCGCCCGGTTCGCAGTAGAGAGCGGTGAAGTCCGGCAGCGTCGAGGGCGCGATGACCACGCCGCCCGCGTGCTTGCCGGCGTTGCGCGCGAGGCCTTCGAGCTGCTTGCCGAGATCGATGATCGAGCGCGTCTCCTCGTCCGTCTCGTAGGCCTTGCGCAGTTCCTCCTCCTGCTCCAGCGCCTCGTCGAGCGAGATGTCCTGGCCCGGCTTGAACGGGATCATCTTGGAGATGCGATCGCCCACCACGTACGGAAAACCCAGCACGCGCGCGACGTCGCGCACCACCGCCTTGGCCGCCATGGTGCCGTAGGTGATGATCTGCGACACCTTGTCGCGGCCGTAGTGCTCGGCCACGTATTCGATCACGCGGTCGCGCCCTTCCATGCAGAAGTCGACGTCGAAGTCGGGCATCGACACGCGTTCGGGGTTGAGGAAGCGCTCGAACAGCAGGTCGTAGCGCAGCGGATCGAGGTCGGTGATGCGCAGTGCATAGGCGACCAGCGAGCCGGCGCCCGAACCGCGCCCAGGCCCCACCGGCACGCCGTTGTTCTTGGCCCAACGGATGAAGTCGGCGACGATCAGGAAGTAGCCTGGGAAACCCATCTGACAGATCACGCCCAGCTCGATTTCCAGCCGTTGCTCGTAGGCGGCGCGGCGTTCGGCGTAGTCGGGGACGCCGTCCTCGATCAGTTCCGGCAGGCGCTCGATCAGACCGTCGCTCGCGAGCTTGCGGAAATATGCGTCGGTGGTGAGTCCCTGCGGGATCGGGTAATTGGGCAGGAAGTTCTTGCCGAGCGTCAGGCGCAGATTGCAGCGGCGCGCGATCTCGACGCTGTTCTCCAGTGCCTCCGGGATGTCGGCAAAGAGTTCGGCCATCTCCTCAGGCGAGCGCAGGTACTGCTGCTCGGAATACAGCCGCGGCCGGCGCGGATCGGCCAGCACGCGACCGTCGTGGATGCACACGCGCGCCTCGTGCGCCTCGAACTCTCCGGGTGCCAGGAAACGCACGTCGTTGGTCGCCACCACGGGCAGGAACCGCCCGCCCGCGAGATCGACCGCCGCGTGCAGATAATCCTCCTCGCCCTCGCGGCCCGAGCGCGTGAGTTCGAGGTAGTAACGGCCCGGAAACAGCGCCTGCCAGCCGGCGGCGATCTCGGCCGCCTGATCCGGATGACCGGCCAGCAACGCCCGTCCGACGTCGCCCTCGCGCCCGCCGGAGAGCAGGATCAGGCCGCGCGCCGCGCCCTCGAACCAGTCGCGCGCCATCACCGGCACCCCGCCCTGCTGACCGTCCTGCCAGGCGCGCGTGACCAGCCGCGTCAGATTGCGGTAGCCGTTCTCGTCCTGGCACAGCAACGTCAGGCGCACCGGCGGATCGCCGTCACGCGGCGCCGCCACCCAGGCGTCGACCCCGACCACCGGCTTCACGCCGGCCTTGATCGCCGCCTTGTAGAACTTGACCATGCCGAACAGATTGCTCTGGTCGGTCACCGCCACCGCCGGCATGCCCAGCTCGCGCGCGCGCTTGACCAGCGCGCCGATGCGCACCAGCCCGTCCACCAGCGAAAATTCGGTGTGCAGGCGCAGATGGACGAAGGACTGGCTCATGAATCGGATCGATCGGGCTGGGGTGGACGGACGCTGGCAGGCGCTCAGGATGGCCCCGACGGGCGGGGTTTTCAATCTTGACAAGGCGGGATGTGAGACAACGCCGGCTTCGCCTTTCCCGGATCGGCCTGCCGCCATAGAATGGGCGGCCCGCCACTGCGGGAGGCTCATCACGATCACGCGGCCTGCGATCGTATCGGACGCAACAAGACACGCGAGTCTGTCGGCCGCATCCGTCGAAGCGGCCTCGCCGCGATCCGGGCGGCACCTCATATCGTCGCGGCAGAGCCGCTCCCACGGGAAGAAAATACGCGTACATCCAGATGACTCGACAACCAGCCTCCACAACCGTTCTCGTCACCGGCGGCGCCGGCTACATCGGCAGTCATGCCTGCAAGGCGCTCGCCGCCGCCGGCTACCTGCCGGTCGCCTTCGATTCACTGGAGTACGGCCACGAATGGGCCGTGCAATGGGGACCGTTCGAACACGGCCACCTCGAAGACCGCGAACGCCTGCGCGAAGTCATGCAGCGGCACGCGCCGCAGGCCGTCATGCACTTCGCGGCCTATGCCTACGTCGGCGAATCGGTGACCGACCCGGCGCGTTACTACCGCAACAACGTCGCCGGCACGCTGACCCTGCTCGAAGCCATGCGCGAGCACGACATCCGGCGCATCGTGTTTTCCAGCACCTGCGCCACCTACGGCAATCCGCTCACGCCGCTGCTGGCCGAGGATCATCCGCAGAACCCGATCAATCCCTACGGCCGGTCAAAGCTCATGATCGAGCAAATCCTGGCCGACTTCGCGCAGGCCTACGGTACGCGTTACGCCGCACTGCGCTATTTCAATGCTGCGGGTGCCGATCCCGAGGCGCGCATCGGCGAAGACCACGACCCCGAGACGCACCTGATCCCGCTCGCGATCGCCGCCGCACTCGGCGGCACGCCGCTGCGCGTGTTCGGCAACGACTACCCGACCCCGGACGGCACCGCCATCCGTGACTACATCCACGTCGACGACCTGGCCGACGCACACGTCGCCGCGCTGGGTCGCCTCGAAGCGAAAGATGAATGCCTGGCCCTCAATCTCGGCACGGGGCGCGGCCATTCGGTGCGTGAGGTCATCGACGCGGTCGAAAAGATCTCCGGTCGGGAGGTGCCGCACACCGACGCACCGCGCCGCGCCGGCGACCCGCCGCAGCTCGTCGCCGACGCCACCCTTGCGAAGGACATGCTCCACTGGCAGGCACGCTACACGTCACTGGAGGACATCGTCGCCACTGCCTGGCGGTGGCACGGGCGATCAAGGCAGCCGGCATTCGATAGCGGCGGGAACTGAAAGCGTTGTAGGAGCCCGGCCCTCCGGGCGATAGCGGCGGGCACGGCAGCTTCGTCGGCCCCCGATCGCCGAGGGGGCTCGGCTCCTACGCATGCCGTCAGCACATCGAAGTGCTAGAGTCATTCCGAAGGACGATCGGCGACATCACGGAGGATCACACATGGCGGAAGCAGCGCAGAAAATGGCCACTTACGAAGACCTGATCGCCGCACCGGAGCATCTCGTGGCCGAGATCATCCGCGGCCAGTTGGTCACGAGCCCGCGACCGGCGCCGAAACATGCGCGCAGCGCATCCGGATTGGGCGTGGACATCGGTGGTCCTTTCGACCGCGGTCGCGGCGGCCCCGGCGGCTGGTGGATACTCGACGAACCCGAGCTGCACCTCGACGGCCACGTCCTCGTCCCCGATCTCGCCGGCTGGCGCCGCGAGCGTCTGCCGAAACTTCCCGACACCGCCTGGTTCGAGCTCGCACCGGACTGGGTCTGCGAGGTTCTCTCGCCCTCCACCGCCCGCATCGACCGGGTCGAGAAACTGCCGATCTACGCCCAGGCCGGCATCGGACACGTCTGGCTCGTCGACCCCGACCTGCGCATGCTCGAGGCCTACGCGAACCGCGACGGCCACTGGCTGCTGCTCAAGGCCTTCGAAAACGACGACCTCGTGCGCATCGCGCCCTTCGATGCGATCGAGATCGAACTCGCGGGCTTGTGGGCGGAGTGAATCCGGTCGGGTATCGGGCTACAGCCAGTTTTCCGCCACCAACCCCTCTATCCGGGAAAACTCACGCAGGTTTGCCGTCACGACGACGGCATCGATGGCCAGCGCATGGGCGGCGATGAGCATGTCGTTGGGACCGACGGGCGTGCCGGCGGATTCGAGCCGCATCCGCAGATCGGCATAGCACCGATCGGCAGGTGCATCGAACGGCAGGACATCCAGCGCGGCAAGCACGGTGTCGAGTTGCGCCGTCAGCCGATCGGAACGCCGCTTGGCGGCACCGAAGCGCAATTCGCACGCAACGATGATCGAGGTGCAGATCCTGTCCTCACCGGCGAGCGCAATACGCTTCGCGACGACACCGCCTGGATGACGAACGAGTTCGGACAGGATGTTGGTGTCCAGCAGATAGCGCGGCGGCGTCAAAGGTCGACGTCCTCGGGCGGCAACAAACCTTCGTCGACGTCCCCGAAATCCTCGTCCAGCGGTTCGAGAGCGGCCAAGGTCGCCAGCAGCCCCTTTCTTTTCACCGGCTCGAGAATGAGACGGTCGCCGTCGCGATAGATGTTGGCCTCGTCGGCATCAAGTTCGAGCTCACGCGGGATGCGAACGGCCTGATTGCGGCCGTTTCGGAACAGGCGGACGTGTCGTTCGGTGTGCATGGTTGGGGTCCTCATCGCCAGAATCACCGGCATATGTCAAAACATATGCCAGGACCCCACCCGCGTCAACCACTACTCAGGCCTTCTGATAGGCCCTCGAAAACGACGCCCTCACTCGGGAACGCAACCCAAGTCACCGTTTGGCCTGCACAAGAACCGCATCGCCATTACAGGCGACATCATCGCACCGCTCGAGGACGAATGGGACGCCCTGAAGTGACCCTGCTGGACACACACGCACTCATCTGGATGGATGGCGACAGCGCTACCCTCGGAAAAACTTCCCGGCGACTCATTCAACAGGCCTGGGAAACGCGGCAACTTGCCGTCTGCGCCATCAGCTTCCGGGAATGCGCGATGCTGCAGCAGAGGGGACGCATCGAATACTCTCTCCCGCCCGAAGTGTGGCGCATGGAACTGATGGTTTCCGGCCTGATCGAGTATCCGGTCGATGGCGAAACGGCGATACTCGCGACCCAACTCGCGGGATTGCACGGGAATCCTGCCGACCGGTTCATCGCCGCCACGGCCATCCGCCATGAAGCCACACTGCTCACGGCAGATGCCGCCCTGCTACGATGGAAACATCAACTGAAGCGTCAGGACGCAACGAAATGACCATGGGATAGGCTTTATGCGACGAACGAGATCAGGGTGCCGTCACGGGCGGCCGCAAACCCAGTCGCTTCGCTTCCTTGGCAAATCGTCCATCGAAGGTTGCCAGACCCGCACACAGGCCAGCCTGAGCCAGATGCAATGCATCGGAGAAATCCAGCCCGCTCCGATACCAGACCACGGCCTGTTGAACAGCCGCGGCGCGATCCATCACCATATTCTCGACGGCAAGCATATCGTCGAATAAATCGGCGATCTCGTTGCGCGGCATCTCGTAAGCGCCTCGCAGCACCCACTCCAACTCCTCAACCACAGTCACAGGAATGAACAAATCCTGACCCGATGAAAGCAAGGCTTGAGCGCGTCGTTGCTGCATCAGCGTAGCTCTGTCGGCATTCGCCTCAGCAACGATGGCGCGGGCGAGAACATTGGTATCCAGCGCGATCACGTGCCGTCTGCCTGGCCCAATAACCGCGCGACAGCCACGCCCTGCATTTCCTCGACGGAAACCGGCTTCCCCTGATGCTTCACGCGCCCCAACAGCACCGACACCGGCTTCTTTCGGATGGCTGAAGCAGGCCGGATCAATATCCCGCAACCATCCGGGGCCAACTCAACCCGCACGCGCACACCCGGCGCCAGCGACACCATCCGGCACAACTCCGCAGGCAACACAACCTGCCGTTTCGCTGAAAGCGTCATCGTCGTCATGGACCATGCCCTTTTCATCAAGAATGCAGCCAGTGTAAGCCTGCACACCTGCACGTTCAACTCGGTTCAACACCATGGAATACGCAGCGATCGACTAGTACCGTGCCCTACCGCCCCGAGGAACCCGTCGCCAAAGACACTGGCCGTTGCTCAA
>JAQVJI010000197.1 GCA_028695255.1 Chromatiales bacterium
CGTGCCCTCCTCAGGCGGTACGGGATCGAGGATCGAATGCCGCCACGCACAACGACTGGTCGTCCGACATGCGGCCCATGATGTTGCCGAGTATATACGCGATGAGTTGCGGATGTTGATTGAACAGACCCGGGAAGGAACTGCCGTCCCAGTTGCGCCGGATGCCGTCGCTGGCGGTGATGGCGACGCCGCGACCGTTGAAGTTCGTGCCGTGCTCGGCCGCATGTTTGTGTTCGCGTCCGAGAATGCCGGGGGCGAAGGCCAGCGTCTCCTCCGCCCCCATCTGCGGTTGCGCCACGTGGGCGTGCAGATCGCCGATGCCGGCGATGTGCACGGCATGGCCGCTGTCGCGGTAGTCGCAGGCCACGCCGACGGCACCGCGCGTCGTCGTCAACTGGCGGTCGACGCCGTCGAGAATGCGCAGCGGATCGGTCTGGCCGAGCAGATGCTGGCCTACGTCCATGGTCGCCTCCTGCGCCATGCGCCCGCGTCCGAGGCCGTCGAGGTGCAGCCAGCGCAAACCACCCGGATAGCGATGCAGATAGATGCGGTCGCCGTTGTAGCGTTCGTCGGAGAGGGAACGCGAATACAGGCCGACCTCGTACGGCGCGCACCAGCGCGTCGCCTGCGGCGCGAGCATGAACCGCGCGAGCACCGCGGTGCCGGTCCACTTGCGTACCGGCGACTGATCGGCGCAACGGGTGTAGATCGCGCTCTGCTGACTCAGGCGCTGGATGCTGCCGAGACCCTTGCCGAGCGTATTCGAAGTGGAATAGCCGTCCTGCTGCGCCTGCCCCAGATCGGGGATACCGGGACCGAAGTCGAGCGCGAACAAGTCGACCGCCGGTCCCGGCTGCTGCCAGATCTGGATCGAACCGCGGCCGGCGGCGTACTTCAGGATGTTGCTCGCGATCTCGGAGGCGGCCAGCGCCATGTTGTCGCGTTGCACGGAGGAGAATCCGATGCGCTGCGCCACCGACAGCAGGCGCGTGCGCAGCAGGATCAGAGTGCTTTCACTGTCGACCGTCGACTCGTGCAGCAGACGGCAGGCGTCCATGCTGTCGTAGATTTTCATGATGCGGACGTTTCGATATCCGGGGATTCATACATTCTTCTGCAACCGCGCTTGCTGCCGTGATTGCATCCGTCCACCGTGACGCAGCCGCGCCCCGTGCGTTTGGATTCGTACAGTGCCTGATCGGCGGCCTGGATGAAATCGCGCAGATCGCCGTCGAACGACTCACGGCCGGACAGGGTCGCGATGCCGATGCTCACCTTGCCCTGCATCTGTTCGAGTATCTGCATCGCCTTGCGGCAGACGGCCGCGCCCTCGGCGAACATGAGCACGACGAATTCATCGCCGCCGAGCCGGAACGCCATGTCGACGTCGGCGCGGATCACGGCACCGATTGCGCGCGCCATGCCGCGCAGATAGTCGTCGCCGTACTGATGGCCGTACTGGTCGTTGATTTCCTTGAAGTGATCGAGGTCGAGCATCATCAGGGCCAGATGCTCGTCCTTCTGACGCAGCACGCGCCGGAAGGCATGTTCGATGCGGTCGTCGAACGCACGACGGTTGAGCAGGCCCGTCAGCGGGTCGGTCTCGGCGCGGCGCACGGATTCGCGCAGCTCCTCCTGCCGCTCGGCCAAGGCCTCGTGCAGGGACCGCATCTCCTCCTGCATGCGCTGACGCGTCTCTTCCAGACGCCGTTCCATCTCGCGGTTGCGATGCGCCAAGGCGGCGGGATCGGTCGCCTGCGTCACCTGCAACAGACGTTCCCGCAGGTCGATCACCACGGTCGGCTCGGGCGGCCGCTCGAGTTGCGTCAAGGTCAGCACCGTGCCCATTTCCCCGAGGCGCACCACCAGCCGGCCGTCGTCCTCGAGATCCAGCCGCGCCGCCACCGGCGACACGCCGCCGACCTCGCGCAGGCGCTGCATCAACCAGACGACCGCACGCTGGGCAGCGAAACGCCGTCCGCCGAGTGCGGCGACGGCATCGAGGGCATGACCCACGAAACCCTGGCGGTCGGTTTCCAGCGTGAGCGTCTGTTCGAACAGCGTGACGGTACTCATGAGGAGCGCCCAAGTGCGACCAGCAGGGCCGCCTGTTCGTCGGCATCGAGCAGACTCGCCAGCACCGGATGCAGACCGGTGTCGATCTCGCTCAACAATGGCACGGTATAGGTACGAACCATCGGTTGCGACAAATCGCCGTATTGATCGGTCAACGATTCGCGTTCGCCCCGAGCCGACTCCAGCACCACGAGTCCCTCAGTTTCCATCACCTCGATCACCCGTACCGGCACGCCCTCCACCACCGCGCGGCGCCCGATCAGGGCGTGCAGCAAATGGGCATGGCGGGTATCGAAGGCGTGCGGCATCGCCCGAGTATACTAGCCCGACGCGATTTTGAAGCTTTCATGACATGAAATGGGAAATCCTCGAAAACCTCAGCGCCTTCCGCGGCTTTTTCGAGATCCGCAAGTTGCGCCTGCGGCATACGCTGTTCGGCGGCGGTGACCTGATCGTCGAGCGCGAGTTGCTGAACCGGCATCAGGCGGTCGCCGTCCTGCCCTACGACGCACGCCGCGATCGCGTGGTACTGGTCCGGCAGTTCCGCGTCGGCGCGCTCGAATCGCCGCGCGGCCCCTGGTTGACCGAGATCGTCGCCGGCCTGGTCGATCCGGGCGAGACGGCCGAAGCGGTGGCGCATCGCGAGGCGATGGAAGAGGCGGGTTGTCGTCTGGGCGAACTGATCCGGCTGTACGACTACTACTCCAGTCCCGGCAGCGCCTCCGAACGCATCGCCCTGTTCGTCGGCGAGGTCGACAGCGAGGGCGTGGGCGGCGTGCACGGGCTCGCGCACGAGGGCGAGGACATCGCCGTCGACGTCGTCGCCGCCGACGAGGCCTTCGCCTGGCTGGACGGCGGCATCATCGATTCGGCAATGCCGATCATCGCGCTGCAATGGCTGCGCATGCATCGCGACATGCTGCGCGAGCGCTGGGGCTGACGCGCCGACCCGAGCGGTCCGCGATGGCGATACACATGAGCGTCACAGAGCGCTGCTACCCTTGCTGCAAATTGCTCACGCGCGCCGCTCCAGGAAGCTTATGTCCGCCGTCGTCTCGACCGTTCGTGCCGCCGTCCCGTCCGCGCGGCGTCCATCCGCCGGCGATCTGTGTCTGCCGGTACCCAGCATTTCGCCCGAAACCGACAACGCGGCCGTGTTGCGGCTGTTCAGTCAGCACAAAGGGCTGGTGGGCCTGCCGGTGGTCGAGAACGGCCGGCCGTTCGGTCTCATCAACCGGCACATTTTCCTGTCGCAGATGGCGCGCCCGTTCCAATGGGAGCTGTATGCCAGGAAAAGCTGCATCGCCTTCATGGACAAGAGCCCGCTGGTCGTGGATGCGAAAACCAGCATCGACGAAATGGTCGATCTGGCCGTCGCCTACGGCGACAAGTCGCTGGCGGACGGATTCATCATCACGTCGAGCGACCACTATCAGGGCATCGGGCTCGGCATCGATCTGGTGCGCGCGGTTTCCGAGATGCACGCGCGGCAGCATCACCAGATCATGCAGAGCATCGAGTACGCCAGCGTGATCCAGGGCGCGATGCTGGCCACCTCGCGTCAGGAGATGGCAGCCACCCTGAACGACTGGTGCCTGACATGGGAGCCGCGCGATCACGTCGGCGGGGATTACTACCACTTCACCCGTCATGATCGGGGTTGGCTGGCCGTCATCGTGGACTGCACCGGCCATGGCGTGCCCGGCGCCTTCATGACGCTGATCTTCTCGTCCGCGCTGGAGCGGGCCCTGGCGCTGCACGGCCCGTCCCATCCCGGCGTGCTGCTGCAGGAGATCAACGGTCACATCAAGGACGCCCTGGGCCAGATCGCGGACCGTGCCCGCGGCACGCAGAACTCCAACGACGGCTGCGATGCCATCCTGGTGGCCATGGACACCAGCGAGGGCCGCCTGCGCTGGAGCAGCGCGCGCATGCCGGCCTTCATTCTGTCGGCAGCCACGGGCGAACTGGCGAGCCTGACCGGGGACCGCATGGGTGCGGGCTACACGGAAACGCCCCGCGACTACGTCTGGCCCACGCACGAGAAGGCCATGGAACCGGGGGACGTCTTCTTCACGACCACCGACGGCCTGACGGATCAGGTCGGCGGCGAGCGCCGCATCATGTACGGCAAACGCCGCCTGCAAGGACTGCTCAAGCGTTGCCGGGAACTACCGATGCCGGCGCTCGGCGAGGAACTGCTGTGCGAGCATCGCCGCTATCAAGACAGCGAGATCCGCCGCGACGACCTGACCTTCTGGGGCTGGCGCGCCTGAACGCGCCCTGACGAGTCCACTGCCATGACCCCGTCTTCCGGAGCCTCCATGAGCGAACAGAAGTACTATGAGTTCCTCGACTACGCGCAGCAGCGCGACATCCTGTTCTACTACGTCGGCTATTTCTCGCAGGCCATCATCAGCAGCATGGCCGAGACGGTGCGCCTGCACCTGGAGACCAACGGCGTGCCCAGCAGCACGCGCCGCAGACTGTTCTCCTCGTTCGTGGAGATGGCCCAGAACATCGTGCACTACTCGGCGGCGTCCCTGCCCGCCCCCGAGGCGGACGGCGAGATCCGCTACGGCTCCGTCTGCATCGGCCAGGAGGGCGAGCGCTATTTCCTGCTGTGCGCCAATCCCGTGAACCCGGCCGACGTCGAGATCCTGCGCGCCCGCCTCGACGCCCTCGCCCGCATGTCGATGGAAGACATCAGGCAGGCCTACAAGACCTCCCTGCGCGCGGGAACCCCCGCGGGCAGCAAGGGCGCCAACATGGGCTTCCTCACCGTGGCCCGCGACGCGAGCGCGCCTCTCGAGTCCTCGTTCCGCAGCGGCAACTCGACGGAAAGGACCATGTTCTACCTGAAGGCGATGATCTGACCATGAGTACCGCCAAGATCGACAACCTGTA
>JAQVJI010000026.1:0-16410 GCA_028695255.1 Chromatiales bacterium
CCAGATAGTCCATGCCGCAAACATCGACCAGAATTTCGAACCGGAAGACCTGATTGTCACGCAGGATCGTGGCCACTTCCAGCAGCTGCGAAGGCGCGACCTCGATCGTCACCTCGCCGACAGCGACCGCCACGGATCGGACCCTGCCCGCAAGGTGTGTGCGCAGTTGCTCGGCGAGTGTCTCGACTGACTGGCTCATGGTCGGTTCGTGAGGTTAGCGGGCAATGGTGTTGGTGCGGCGGATCTTGTTCTGCAATTGCAGGATGCCGTAGATCAACGCCTCGGCCGTCGGCGGACAACCCGGCACGTAGATATCCACCGGCACGATGCGGTCGCAGCCGCGCACGACCGAATAGGAATAGTGGTAATAGCCACCGCCGTTGGCGCAGGAACCCATCGAGATCACCCAGCGCGGTTCGGCCATCTGGTCATAGACACGGCGCAATGCGGGGGCCATCTTGTTGACCAGCGTGCCGGCCACGATCATGACGTCCGACTGGCGCGGGCTGGGCCGGAACATCACGCCGAAGCGATCGGTATCGTAACGCGGCATGGCGGCCTGCATCATTTCCACCGCGCAGCAGGCCAAACCGAAGGTCACCGGCCACATCGAACCGGTACGCGCCCAGTTGATGAGCTTGTCGGCCGTCGTGGTGACGAAGCCTTTTTCGAGAACGCCCTCTACTCCCATTCCAGCGCCCCCTTCTTCCACTCGAAGATGAAGCCGATCACCAGGATCGCAAGAAAAATGGCCATGGAAACGAGCCCGAACAGCCCGATCGCATCAAGCGCGACGGCCCAGGGAAAGAGGAAGGCAATTTCGAGATCGAAGATGATGAACAGGATGGCGACGAGGTAATACCGGACGTCGAACTTCATGCGGGAGTCTTCGAATGCCTCGAAGCCGCATTCATAGGGAGCATTCTTGGCGCCGCCGGGGCGGTACGGCCCGGCCAGGAAACCGACACCCACCGCCACGACGCCCACTGTCAGCGCCACCGCGATGAAGACCAGGATCGGCAGATAGTTTTCCAGCACGCTTTCGACTCCGCCTGCCGGGACATGCCCGACAGCTGCTTGTAGGTCTGATGTCCGGCGACGAATCGACCGGCAGCGTTTCGCCCGGCGTCTGCGTAACCGCAGACCACCACGGCCAAGGAATTCAGGATCAGGTGCAGATTACACGGTTTGGGGTGCGTGGTCTTCGATAACCACACCACCGCGAACCGCTCGGCTCTCAGGTAGCCAGGCCCTTGTCCGGGCTCTCGTTTTCGTATTCGCCGGTCAGGTTCGTCCGAACCACTCAGGCGTACAACGGCAGTGGAGTCTAGGGACTCGTCATGCACCTGTCAAGCACAGGGGATTGTCGACAAATCGTTTATGGTCAAATACTTATAATTGATACCGAACGAAGACGAAACGCGCGACCGGACGCGTCGGCGCACCGGACGGAAGATCGGGAAGGGAAGGAAACATCGGAATAAATGGTGCAGATGGTCGGACTCGAACCGACACGGCTTGCGCCACCGCCCCCTCAAGACGGCGTGTCTACCAATTCCACCACATCTGCAAGCTGCAAAAACCTAAAAAACCCAACGTGTCAGCGCGGTACGTCGTTCCCCGGCGTTGGCGCGTCGGACTGCGCCGCAGGAACATCGGCCGGCGCGGAAGGCACGTCCGATGCCGCCGGAGCGTCGACCGCAGGCGCGACTTCGATGAGGTCAGTCACACTGCTCGGAGCCTTGGGTGTCGACACCATGTAGGCCAAGGCCAGACTGTTCGCAAAAAACAGCGTCGCGAGTATGGCCGTACCGCGGCTCAGAAACGACGACGAGCCCCGGGCCCCGAATACCGTCGCCGATGCACCGCTGCCGAAAGCGGCGCCGGCATCGGCGCCCTTGCCGTGCTGTATCAAAACCAGCGCGACCAGTCCGATCGAGAGGAACACCTGCACTACCAGCAATATGCCATACAGCATGTATCAGCCCGCCTGCACGGCCGCGTTGCAAATCGTCAGAAATTCGCCACCCTTGAGGGAAGCACCACCGATCAGGCCGCCATCGATATCCGCCCGACCGAACAAGTCCTTCGCATTGCCGCCGTTGACGCTGCCGCCGTAGAGGATGCGCAGACCCGCTGCCACGTCGGCATTGCGTTCGGCGACGCGCGCGCGAATGAAGGCATGAACCTCCTGCGCCTGTTCGGGCGTCGCGGTGCGCCCGGTACCGATGGCCCATACCGGCTCGTAGGCAACCACCGCCTGCGCCAGGGCCTCCACGCCCTCGAGTTCGATGACTGCGTCGAGCTGCCGTGCGACCACCTGCTCGGTCACCCCCTGCTCGCGTTCTTCCAGCAGTTCACCGACGCACAGAATCGGAATCAGCCCATGACGCCGCGCAGCCGCGAACTTGCGGGCAGTGAGGGCATCGTCCTCGCCATAGATGTTGCGCCGTTCGGAATGGCCGACGATCACATAGGTGCAGCCGACGTCTTTCAGCATCGCGCCCGACACCTCGCCCGTGAAGGCACCGGAATCCTGGTCGGACACGTCCTGCGCACCCAGACCGATCGGCATGCTGTCGACCTGACGCCGCACCTCGGGCAGGTAGACATAGGGCGGACAAACGACGACGTCCGTCCCGGTAACCGCGCCAATCCCGGCCTTGATCTCGGCCAACAGCGCCGTGATGGACTCTCTGGAGCCATTCATCTTCCAGTTACCTGCCACCATGGGTCGGCGCATGACACCTCCAAGAAATCGTTTGCCGGGCTCGAACGAAGCGCGGTAGCTTACCGTTGCGCCACGCAGAAATCAATTTCGGCCGCAGCATGCGGCAATGCCCCTCACTCAGTCACGCCCGCGACGGCCCGCACGGCGGCGGCGATGTCGTCGGCCAGCATGCGTATCTGGCGTGCGTCGCCACCCTCCACCATCACACGCACCAGAGGCTCGGTGCCGGAAGCCCGCAACAACACGCGGCCGCGGTCCGCCAATGACGAACGGGCGGCAGCCACCGCCTCACGGATGACCCGTGAACCATCCAGGTCGACGCGACTGCCCACCGGAACGTTCACCAGCACCTGCGGATACTTTTCCATGTCCTGCTTCAGTGCGTGCAGGGAGCGACCGGTCGCGGTCATGACCTGAAGCAGTTGCAGCGCCGAGACGATGCCGTCGCCGGTGGTGGTGCGATCGAGGCAGATGATATGGCCGGATGATTCGCCGCCGAGGATCCAGCCCGCCTCCAGCAGCGCCTCCATGACGTAGCGGTCGCCGACCGCCGCACGCCGGAACGGGATACCGCGCGAGGCGAGCACCTGTTCCAGACCGAGATTGCTCATCAGCGTGCCGACCACGCCGCCGCGCAGGCTGTCTTCGGCATGCCGCGCCAGCGCGATGACGGCAAGCGCCTCGTCGCCATCGACGACCTCGCCCTCCTCGTCCACCAGGATCAGACGATCGCCGTCGCCATCCAGGCCGATTCCGATATCGGCCTGCTGGCTCAGCACGGCATCGCGCAGTTGCCGCGGATGCAGGGCACCGCAGTCGTCGTTGATGTTGAAGCCGTCGGGCTCGGCGCCGATCACTTCCACCTCGGCACCCAGTTCCTCGAACACGCAGGGCGCTACCGAATAGGCGGCGCCATTCGCACAGTCGACGACGATCTTCAGACCGCGCAGGCTGGTGCCGGTCGGAATCGTGCTCTTGCAGAACTCGATATAGCGGCCGCCGGCATCGACCACACGCTCGGCCTTGCCGAGATCCGCCGCATCGACGATCTCCATCGGCCGGTCGAGCTGCGCCTCGATCGCATGTTCGACGCTGTCCGGCAGCTTGGTGCCCTGCGACGAGAAGAACTTGAAGCCGTTGTCGTAGAACGGATTGTGTGAGGCGCTGATGACGATGCCGGCGGAGGCACGCAAGGTGCGCGTCAGATAGGCCACGGCCGGCGTCGGCATCGGGCCCAGCAGGCGGATGTCGACGCCCGCTGCGGACAGACCGGCCTCCAGCGCCGACTCGAACATGTAGCCCGACACGCGCGTGTCCTTGCCGATCAACACCAGTCCGCGTCCCTCGGGAGCCAGCACGCGACCGGCGGCCCAGCCCAGACGCAGCGCAAAATCCGGCGTCAGCGGCGCCTTGCCGACGCGACCACGTATGCCGTCGGTACCGAAATAGGTCTTTTCCACAGCGCCCCCGACCACTCTGACTTGCCCATATGAAACGGATGCATTCCGTCGTCTTAGCAGACTGTTGAAAAACAGCCTCGCTCGCGAATCAAACACACAAGTGTTTGATTTGGCGTAGCCGCGTCCGGGCATGTACCGGACGCGGCGCGTGCTGACAAGTCCAGGATGGACTTGTTCAGCGCTTCCTTGGATGAACGAGCCGGCTCAACCCGACCGATGCACGGGCGACATGACGGCCTGCCAGACGCGCAACGCGTCCACCGTCGCTCCGACGTCGTGCACGCGCACCACGCACGCCCCTTTCTGCACGGCCGCCAGCGCCGCGGCGAGACTGGCCGCCAGACGCTCACCCACCGGACGACCGCTCAACGCTCCCAGCACCGACTTGCGCGACAGGCCGACCAGCACCGGCAAGCCTTCCCCCGCGAGGACACCGAGGTCCCGCAACAGCGTCAGATTGTGATCCTGCGTCTTGCCGAAACCGAAACCCGGATCGAGCAACAATCGCGACCTCGGAATGCCTGCCGCCTCGCAGGCCGCAACGCGTTCACGCAACCAGTCGCGCACACCGATCGTTACGTCGTCGTAGGTGGGCGCATCCTGCATCGTCTGCGGCTCGCCCTGCATGTGCATCAGGCACACCGGCACCGCGCAATCGCGAGCCGCCTCCAGCGCACCCGGTCGGCGCAGCGCACGCACGTCATTGATGAAACAGGCCCCGGCGCCACAAGCGGCGCGCATCACCGCGGGCTCGCTGGTGTCCACCGAAAGGGGCACCGGCACACGCCTCGCCAAGGCCTCGATCACCGGCACGACGCGCCGCAGTTCTTCCGCGGCGGCAACGACGGGTGCACCCGGACGCGTCGATTCACCGCCGACGTCGATGATGTCCGCTCCCTCCTCGACCATTGCCAGCGCGTGTTCCAGCGCCCGACCGGGGTCGTCGAAACGGCCGCCATCGGAAAACGAATCAGGGGTGACGTTCAGAATGCCCATCACGCAGGGACGCGACAGAGCCAGCGGCCGGCCTGCGCAATCGAGGATCATCCGCGTATTCATGGCGTCGGATTCTACCGCACCACGGAAACGGCCGCCCAAGGGCGGCCGTTTCCGTGCAGGCTTTGCCGCCGGTCAGTGCTGACCGGCCGGCCCGCCGATGGTGCCGCGACTGTCGTCGGCACCCTTGCCCTTCGGCAGCGACTCGCCGGACCCGGAGGTTGGCTCGTCGTCGGTCCAGCCCGCCGGTGGGCGCGGCTCGCGACCGGACATGATGTCATCGATCTGGTCGCTGTCGATGGTCTCGTACTTGATCAGCGCGTCGGCCATCGCATGCAGCTTGTCCATGTTGTCTTCGAGCAGTTGCTTGGCGCGCTGATAGTTGCTGTCGATGAAGCGCCGGATCTCCTCGTCGATGGCGTGCGCCGTCTCGTCCGACATGTGCTTGTGCTGGGTCACCGACCGGCCAAGGAACACCTCGCCCTCGTCCTCGCTGTAGGCCAGCGGACCGAGCCGGTCCGACAAGCCCCAGCGCGTGACCATGTTGCGCGCAATGGCCGTCGCGCGTTCGATGTCGTTGGAAGCGCCCGTGGTCACCGACTGCGAACCGAAGATGATCTCTTCCGCGATGCGACCGCCGAACAGCGAGCATATCTGGCTTTCGAGCCGTGTCTTGCTGTGGCTGTAGCGATCCTCTTCCGGCAGGAACATGGTGACGCCGAGAGCCCGGCCGCGCGGAATGATGCTGACCTTGTAGACTGGATCGTGTTCCGGCACCAGACGCCCGACGATCGCATGACCGGCCTCGTGATAGGCGGTGAGCTTCTTTTCCTTCTCGCTCATCACCATCGACTTGCGTTCGGCGCCCATCATGATCTTGTCCTTGGCGCGCTCGAAGTCATGCATGTCGACGTGACGCTTGTTGGCACGCGCGGCGAACAGCGCGGCCTCGTTCACGAGATTGGCGAGATCGGCACCGGAGAAGCCGGGCGTGCCGCGCGCGATCAGATCGGGGCGCACGTTCTCGGCGATCGGCACCTTGCGCATGTGGACCTTGAGGATCTGTTCGCGGCCGCGCAGATCGGGCAGCGGCACCACCACCTGGCGGTCGAAGCGACCGGGACGCAGCAGCGCCGGATCCAGCACGTCCGGACGGTTGGTGGCCGCGATGACGATGATGCCCTCGTTGCCCTCGAAGCCGTCCATCTCGACCAGCAGCTGGTTGAGCGTCTGCTCGCGCTCGTCGTGACCGCCGCCGAGGCCCGCACCGCGATGGCGGCCGACGGCGTCGATCTCGTCGATGAAGATGATGCAGGGCGCGTGCTTCTTGGCCTGTTCGAACATGTCGCGCACGCGGCTCGCGCCGACGCCCACGAACATCTCGACGAAGTCGGAACCCGAGATGCTGAAGAACGGCACCTTGGCCTCGCCGGCGATCGCCTTGGCGAGCAGGGTCTTGCCGGTGCCGGGCGAGCCGACCATCAGCACGCCGCGCGGAATGCGCCCGCCGAGCTTCTGGAATTTGCCGGGATCGCGCAGGAATTCGACCAGTTCGGCGACCTCCTCCTTGGCCTCGTCGCAACCGGCCACGTCGGAGAAGTTCACCTTCACCTGATCCTCGCCCATCATGCGTGCGCGGCTCTTGCCGAAGGACATCGCCCCGCGACCGCCCGCTCCGCCCTGCATCTGGCGCATGAAATAGATCCACACGCCGATCAGCAGCAGCATCGGGAACCAGCTGATGAGGATGTCGAGCAGCAGCGAGCGCTTCTGCGGCGGATTCGCGCGCACCTCGACGCCGCCTTTCAACAGGTCGCCGATCAGACCGGGATCGTTGGGGCTATAGGTGGTGAACTTTTCGCCGCTGTGCGAGACGCCTTCGATGACGTTGCCTTCGATATAGACGCTTTTGACGCGGCCGTCCTTCACCTCGGCGATGAACTGCGAATAGGACAGCGGCGCCGGCGGCGTGCCGCGCGGACTGAAGTTATTGAACACGGACATCAGCACGATCGCGATGACCGCCCAGATAATCAGGTTTTTGACGAGATCGTTCAACGTTCTGCCTCGATTCTTGAGGGGGCTGCCGGCGACATTACACCAGTTTGAAACCCCGGGCCAGCGCATAGACCTCGCGGCTGCGAGGCCTGGATGCCTTGGGTTTGCGGATGACCACCTTGTCGAAGTGTGCTCGCAAGGTGCGGACGTACTGATCGAACTCCGCACCCTGGAAAAGTTTGACCAGAAAGTCCCCGCCCGGTTTCAACGTCCGCTGCGCGAGATCGAAGGCGAGTTCGGCAAGGTACATCGCGCGCGGAATATCCACCGCATCCACGCCACTCATATTGGGGGCCATGTCCGAGATCACAAGGTCGGCCCGGCCATCCGCCATCAGTTCGAGCAACCGATCGAGTACCGCCGGTTCACGGAAGTCGCCCTGCACGAAGGTGACGCCGGGAATCGGTTCCATGTCGAGGATGTCGCTCGCGATGACCCTGCCCTTGCCGCCGACCAGATTCGTCGCCAGTTGGCTCCACCCACCCGGCGCCGCCCCGAGATCGAGCACGGTCATGCCCGGTCTCAACAGGCGATCGTGCTCCTGCATCTCGATCAGCTTGTAGACCGCCCGCGAGCGGTAGCCCTCTTCCTGCGCGCGCTTGACGTAGGGGTCGTCGAAGTGTTCGCGCAGCCAGCGGCGGCTGCTTTTGCTGCGTGACATCGGCGGTCAATTCATGGAAATCGAAGGAAAATCAGGATGTCCCGTCGCTTTCGCCGCATGCTACACTCGCCGGCCTGTGGAATATCATCCTGCGACGATGACTCTGAACGAACGACAACGGAAACACCTGCGAACCCTGGCGCACCCGCGCAAACCGGTGGTGATCATTGGCCGCCATGGACTGACCGACAACGTACTGGTCGAGATTCACGCGGCACTGGACCATCATGAGCTGGTCAAGGTACGCGTCGGCGTCGGCGATCGCGAACTGCGCGACGAGGCCATCGGCCGCATCCTGGACGCCACCGGCGCCGAACTCGTGCAGCGCATCGGCTTCATCGCCACGCTGTTTCGCCGCAACCCCGCCAAACCCGTCATCGAGTTGCCCTGAACCGGCTTCTCACAGGTGCGTCAGACGTAGCGCACCTCGACGATCTCGTAGTCCTTGTCGCCCCCTGGCGCGCGCACCGTCACCACCTCGCCCTGTTCCTTGCCGATCAGCGCCCGAGCGATCGGTGAGCTGACCGAAATCAGACCTTCCTTGATGTCCGCCTCGTCGTCGCCGACGATCTGGTACGTGACCTCGTCACCTGAATCCTCGTCCGCCAGCACGACCGTGGTACCGAACACCACCTTGCCGGACTGCGGCAGCGTCGTGACGTCGATGACCTGCGCATTCGACAGCTTGGCCTCGATCTCCTTGATGCGGCCCTCGATGAAGCTCTGCTGCTCGCGGGCGGCGTGATATTCCGCGTTCTCCTTCAGATCGCCGTGCGCGCGCGCCTCGGCGATGGCCTCGATCACGCGCGGCCGCGCCTCGGTCTTGAGGCGTTGCAGTTCGGCCTTGAGCTTCTCCGCGCCACGAATGGTCAGGGGTACCTTGCTCATCGACGGTTCTCCTCGTGCATGTCCTGGAGACGGTACACGTTGTCGTTCTCCAGGATGGTCAATGCCTGGCAGGTCGCGCGTGCGCCGGCCAGCGTCGTGGTGTAGGTGACCTTGTGTTGCAGGGCCTCGCGGCGGATGGTGAAGGAATCCGCGATCGCCTGCTTGCCCTCGGTGGTGTTGACGATCAGATTGATCTCATCGTTCTTGATCATGTCGACGATGTGCGGCCGACCCTCGGTCACCTTGTTGACGGGCGTGCAGACGACACCGGCCGCCTCCAGCACTGCCGCCGTACCGCGCGTGGCGACCAGTTCGAAGCCGAGCTTGAGCAGGTCGGCGGCGATCTCGGCGATGCCGCGCTTGTCGGCCTCGCGCACGCTGATGAAGGCGCGGCCGCGCTGCGGCAGATTGACGCCGGCGGCGAGCTGGCTCTTGGCGAAGGCCTCGGCGAAGCTGCGGCCCATGCCCATCACCTCGCCGGTCGACTTCATCTCCGGCCCCAGGATCGGATCGACGCCCGGGAACTTGATGAAGGGGAACACCGCTTCCTTGACCGAGAAATAGCCGGGCACGACCTCCTCGGTCACGCCCTGCGCATCGAGACGCTGGCCGGCCATGCAACGCGCCGCGATCTTTGCCAGCGGCAAGCCAATGGCCTTGGACACGAACGGCACGGTACGCGAGGCGCGCGGGTTGACCTCCAGTACGTAGATGTCGTTGCCCTGGATCGCGAACTGCGTGTTCATCAGGCCGACCACGCCGAGTTCGCGCGCCATCAAACGCACCTGTTCGCGCAGATCGACCTGTGCCTGCGCATCCAGAGAATAAGGCGGCAGCGAACAGGCGGAATCGCCCGAATGCACGCCGGCCTGTTCGATGTGCTGCATCACGCCGCCGATGAACACGGTCTCACCGTCGCAAATCGCATCGACGTCGATCTCGACCGCGTCGTCCAGAAAACGGTCGAGCAGCACCGGCGCATCGTTCGACACCTGCACCGCCTCACGCATGTAGCGCCGCAGGTCGTCCTCGTTATAGACGATTTCCATCGCCCGCCCGCCCAGCACGTACGACGGCCGCACGACCACCGGATAACCGATTGCTTCGGCGCCATGCACCGCTTCATCGACGCTGCGCGCGGTGCGGTTGGGCGGCTGCCGCAGGCCCAGGCGGTGAATGAGCTGCTGGAAGCGCTCGCGGTCCTCGGCCAGGTCGATCGAATCGGGCGAAGTGCCGATCACCGGTACGCCGGCCGCTTCCAGATCGCGCGCCAGCTTGAGCGGCGTCTGGCCGCCGTATTGCACGATGACGCCCTTCGGATTCTCCTTGTGCACGACCTCCAGCACGTCTTCCAGCGTCAGCGGTTCGAAGTACAGCCGATCGGAGGTGTCATAGTCGGTCGACACCGTCTCGGGGTTGCAGTTGACCATGATGGTCTCATAGCCGTCCTCGCGCAGCGCAAGCGCAGCATGCACGCAGCAGTAGTCGAACTCGATGCCCTGCCCGATGCGGTTGGGACCGCCACCCAGCACCATGATCTTTTCGCGCGTGGTCGGCCGCGCCTCGCATTCCTCCTCGTAGGTGGAATACATGTAGGCGGTGGTGGAGGCGAACTCGGCCGCACAGGTGTCGACACGCTTGTAGACCGGACGCACGTTCAGTTCATGACGATGCCGGCGCACGGTCTTCTCGGTCTCGTTGAGCAGCTTCGCCAGACGACGGTCGGAGAAACCACGGCGCTTGAGGTCGAGCATGCGGACGGCGTCGATCTCACGCAGTTCCGTGCCGCGGATCGACCGCTCGATCGACACGAGTTCCTCGACCTGCGCCAGAAACCAGGGATCGATGCGCGACAGTTCGTGCACCGTCTCCAGCGTCAGGCCGATGCGGAAGGCATCGCCGACGTACCAGATGCGGTTCGGACCGGGCTCGACCAGGTGCCGGCGCACCAGTGCCTCGGCATCGGCGTCGGCCGCGTCGACCATTTCGTTCAGGCCGTCGCTGCCGGTTTCGAGGCCGCGCAGGGCCTTCTGCAGTGACTCCTGGAAGCTGCGGCCGATCGCCATCACTTCGCCCACCGATTTCATCTGCGTGGTCAGGCGGGCCTCGGCCTGCGGGAATTTCTCGAACGTGAAACGCGGGATCTTGGTGACGACGTAATCGATGCTCGGTTCGAACGAGGCCGGCGTGACGCCGCCCGTGATGTCGTTGCGCAGTTCGTCCAGCGTGTAGCCGACCGCGAGTTTGGCCGCCACCTTGGCGATCGGAAAGCCGGTGGCCTTGGAGGCCAGCGCCGACGAGCGCGACACGCGCGGATTCATCTCGATCACGACCAGCCGGCCGTCCTGCGGATTGACCGCGAACTGGACGTTGGAGCCGCCGGTGTCGACGCCGATCTTGCGCAGCACCGCGATCGAGGCGTTGCGCAGGATCTGGTACTCCTTGTCGGTCAGCGTCTGTGCCGGCGCGACGGTGATGGAATCGCCCGTGTGCACGCCCATCGGATCGAAGTTCTCGATCGAGCAGATGATGATGCAGTTGTCCTTGCTGTCACGCACCACCTCCATCTCGTATTCCTTCCAGCCGAGCACCGACTCTTCCAGCAACAGCTCGTTGGTGGGCGAGAGATCGAGTCCGCGCTTGACGATCTCCTCGAACTCTTCGCGATTGTAGGCGATGCCGCCGCCCGAACCGCCGAGCGTGAAGGACGGACGAATGATGGTCGGAAAACCGATTTCGGGTTGCTGCGTCAGTGCCTCGTTCAGCGTGTGCACCACCACCGAATGCGGACAGACCAGACCGATGTCCTGCATCGCCTCGCGGAAGCGCTCGCGATCCTCGGCCATGTCGATCGCGTCCTCGCTGGCACCGATCAGTTCCACGCCGTATTTTTCGAGCACGCCGTTGCGCGCCAGATCCAGTGCGCAGTTGAGCGCCGTCTGACCACCCATCGTCGGCAGCAACGCATCCGGGCGTTCGCGCTCGATGATGCGCGCCACCGTGCGCCACTCGACCGGTTCGATGTACACCGCGTCCGCCATCTCCGGGTCGGTCATGATCGTGGCCGGGTTGGAATTGACCAGGATGACGCGGTAGCCCTCCTCGCGCAGGGCCTTGCAGGCCTGGGCGCCCGAGTAGTCGAACTCGCAGGCCTGACCGATCACGATGGGACCGGCGCCGATGATGAGGATGCTCTGGATGTCGGTGCGTTTGGGCATAAATGTCTACCGTGAGGGATCAGGAGTCAGGCGCAATACGTGAGCGCGCGGCGTCATGCCCCCGCCTCACGCCTTACTCCTTTCCATCATTTCAATGAAGCGATCGAACAGCGGCGCCATGTCGTGCGGGCCCGGACTCGCCTCCGGGTGTCCCTGGAAGCTGAAGGCCGGCCGGTCGGTGCGTTCGATGCCTTGCAGCGAGCCATCGAACAGCGACCGGTGGGTGGCACGCAGATTTGCGGACAGCGTCGTCTCGTCGACGGCGAAACCGTGATTCTGACTGGAGATCATGACGCATCCGCTGGCCAGATCCTGCACCGGATGATTGGCGCCGTGGTGTCCGAATTTCATCTTGACGGTCCTGGCGCCGGAGGCGAGTCCAAGCAACTGGTGACCGAGGCAGATGCCGTAGGTCGGCACGCCCTTTTCGACCACTTCGCGGATCGCGTCGATGGCGTAGTCGCAAGGCTCCGGATCGCCGGGGCCATTGGACAGGAAGATGCCGTCGGGCTTCATCGCCAGCACCTCGGCCGCCGGGGTCTGCGCCGGCACCACCGTCACGCGGCAGCCGCGGTCGACCAGCATGCGCAGGATGTTGCGCTTGATGCCGTAGTCCCATGCCACCACGTGCCAGGGCAGTTTGTGTTCGATCGGATGCGGCGCCTGCGGCAGGCCGCCCTCCAGCGTCCAGGTGCCCTGCGCCCATTCGTAGGGCCTGGGCGTGGTGACTTCCTTTGCCAGATCCATGCCCTTCAGGCCGGGGAATGCGCGCGCGGCGGCCAGCGCCTCGGCCTCGTCGATCTCGCCGGCCATGATGCAGCCGTTCTGGGCACCCTTCTCACGCAGGATGCCGGTCAGGCGGCGGGTGTCGATGCCCGAGATGGCGACCACGCGATGGCGCGCGAGATATTCGGGCAGGCTTTCGGTCGCGCGCCAGTTGCTGATGAGCGGCGGCACGTCGCGCACCACCAGACCGGCCGCGTAAACGCCACCCGCCTCCTCGTCCTCCGGATTGGTGCCGGTATTGCCGATGTGCGGATAGGTCAGGGTAACGATCTGCCGCGCGTATGACGGATCGGTCAGGATTTCCTGGTAGCCGGTCATCGCGGTATTGAAGACGACCTCGCCCACCGTGCGCCCGGGGCAGCCGATGGAAACGCCGCGAAACAGACTGCCGTCTTCCAGTGCCAACAGGGCGGGCGTGCTCACAGGGGGAAACCTCCGGGTACATAAACGAAGCGGGAGGAATCCCGCCGGATTCTTCCCGCTCGATAGGGCTTGCGATGGGTCCGAATATTACTGGATTGGGCGCACAGGTTCCACCGCAGCCATCGGGCGCACCGGTCCGGACAGCGTTCATGTCACCAACGTTCGCAGGGGCATGCGGAAGATCCGCATGAGGCCAGACGGCGTGTCAGCGCAACCCCAGCACGTCCTGCATGTCGTACAGACCCGGCTCCCGCGCCATCAGCCAGGCGGCGGCGCGCACCGCGCCCTTGGCGAAAGTCATGCGGCTCGACGCCTTGTGGGTAATCTCGACCCGCTCGCCGATACCGGCGAACATCACGGTGTGTTCGCCGACGATGTCGCCGGCGCGGATGGTCTCGAAACCGATGGTGCGGCGATCCCGCTCGCCGGTCTGGCCCTGACGGCCGTAGACCGCGCATTCGGCCAGATCGCGCCCGAGCGCGGCGGCCACCACCTCGCCCATGCGCAGGGCGGTGCCCGAGGGCGCATCGACCTTGTGCCGGTGATGCGCCTCGACGATCTCGATGTCGACCTCGTCGCCCAGCACCCGCGCCGCCATGTCCAGCAGCTTGAGACAGAGGTTGACGCCGACGCTCATGTTCGGTGCCAGCACGACCGGAATCCCGGCGGCAGCCGCATCGATCGAGGCGCGCTGCTCGGGCGTGAACCCGGTGGTGCCGATGACGATGCGCCGGCCGTGGGCGCGGCACAGTTCCAGGTGGGCCAGCGTGGCCTCGGGACGGGTGAAGTCGATCAGCACGTCGAAACGGCCCGCGGCCGCTGCGGCGGCGAGGTCGTCGGTGATCGCGACGCCCGCACGACCGATGCCTGCAGCCTCGCCGGCGTCCATGCCCAGATGCGGACTGCCTGCGCGCTCGGTGGCGACGCTGAGTTCCACGCCGTCGGCCTCGTGACAGGCCTCGATCAACGTACGGCCCATGCGACCGGCAGCTCCGACGATGGCGATTCGGATCATGCGAATTCTCTGGATGGCTTGCGGTAAGACGACTGCCGGTCAGCGCCGCGGATCGACGCTGACCAGCGGCACCACGTTGCCCGCCCCTTCCACGGGACCTGGCAGCATCACGGAGCGGTTGCGCTGTTCCGGCTCGCTGTTGAGCCAGATCCAGTCCTGGATGTCGCCCTCGGGCTGGTAGCCCTCGACGGATTCCAGCAGGACTGCACGCACTTCCTGACAATCGAAATCGCGCGAGGCACGGATCAGGCGCGCCAGATAGCGTTCCACCGCCGACCACGCCGGCTGCCGCTCGACCGCGCGCATGATCATCGGATGTTCGGTCGGCTGATTGGCATCGCCGATCAGCAACTCCTCGTGCAGCTTCTCGCCGGGCCGCAGGCCGGAAAACACGATGTCGATCGTGCCATGCGGATGGTCGGCATCGCGCGGGGTCTGGCCCGCCAGATAAATGAGACGACGCGCCAGATCGAGGATGCGCACCGGCGCCCCCATGTCGAGCAGGAAGATGTCGCCGCCCCGCCCCATCGCCCCGGCCTGGATCACCAGCTGCGCCGCTTCGGGAATGGTCATGAAATAGCGCGTCACTTCCGGATGCGTGACCGTCACCGGCCCGCCCTGGCGAATCTGCTCGCGGAACAGCGGCACTACCGAACCCGAAGACGTCAGCACGTTGCCGAAACGCACGATGCAGAAACGCGTCTTGTCCTGCTCCAGCGCGAGCCCTTGCAGGATCAGTTCCGCGAAACGCTTGCTGGCGCCCATCACGTTGGTCGGACGCACGGCCTTGTCGGTGGAGATCAGCACGAAGGTCTCGACGCCCGCATCGACCGCCGCACGCGCCGCGTGCAGCGTGCCGAAGACGTTGTTCTGCACGCCCTCGACCGGGTTCTGCTCCACGATCGGCACGTGTTTGTAGGCGGCGGCGTGATAGACCGTCTGCACGCCGAAGGTGCGCATGACCTCGGCCATGCGACGCTGGTGTTCGACCGAACCCAGCATCGGCACGATGTCGGTGCGGTTGTTGAGGCGGCGCTTGAGTGCTTCGAGTTCGCGTTCGATGGTGTAGAGCGCGAATTCGGAACGCTCGAACAGGATCAGCCGCGCCGGACCGAGTGCGATGATCTGGCGGCACAGTTCGGAACCGATCGAACCACCGGCACCCGTGACCATCACCACGCGGCCAAGGATGCAGGTGCCGAGCAGACGCGGATCGGGCGGCACGGTGTCGCGACCGAGGATGTCCTCGACGTCGACCTCGCGCAGTTCGTCGATGTGGCGCAGGCCGCTGTTCAGTTCGAACAGCCCCGGCAGCGCCATCACATGCACCGACAGCGGCGACAGGCGTTCGATGATCTCGCTGCGGCGGCGATGGCTGACCGAGGGCATCGCGAGCAGTACGCGCCGCACCTCGTGCAGGTGGATCAGCCGTTCCAGTTCACGCGGAGGATGAACCTTGAGCCCCTGAATCTGACTGCCGCAGATCTCCGGGTTGTCGTCGACGAAGGCGATCGGATAGAGCTCGGGGTTGTAGCGCAGCGCCGTAGCGAGCTGCACGCCGGCCGCGCCCGCGCCATAGATGATGACGGGTTGCCGGCCGCCGGCGGTTTGCAGGAGCTGGTGCAGATAGTCGCGCAGCAACATGCGGATGCCGCCGGTGAATGCGACCGCGACCAGACCGTAGATCATCCACACGGTGCGGGGTACGGGACCGCCCTGGAGCAGCGTCCAGACGGTGACCATCAGCAGCAGGCCGAGCAGCACGCCACGCACCAGGGTGTACAGCACGCGCGAGGTGGCGTAGCGCAGCAGGGAGTCGTAGAGACCCATGAACCAGAGCAGCGGCACGGTGATCGCCGGCGCCAGGAACAGCACCGCAAAACTGTCATGCAGATGCGGCGGCCAGGGTTCGCCCAGACGCAGGGCATAGGCGATCCACATCGAGAGCAGGATCGCCGCCCCATCCACGGCCATGAGTGCAGCGATGCGCACCGGTCTCGGCATGTAGATGAGGTGATTGAGCACGAACCCCTTGATTCCTATGTTTTTATTCATCCAGCCCCCACCCATGGACGCGGGCATTCCGACCCGGTGTCACATGATCCCGCAATGTTCTTGGTCCATTGGAATGGCGTGCCGACTATACCCCATCCCGCAAGAATGAAGATAGCAGC
>JAQVJI010000026.1:16510-21770 GCA_028695255.1 Chromatiales bacterium
CGGCGGCCTGTCCGAACGAGCGACGCAGGTTCTCGATCCCGGACCGCCAACCTGCGGCAGTCTCGCCATTACGCCGCGGTCGCATCAGCCGCCGCGCGCCCACGGTATTGTCATCATGTTGGCGATACAGCACCGTCGGCCGATCGACGAAAGCGATGCGGCCGGCGCTGGCCGCACACAGGGCCAGCCACCAGTCGTGGATCACCGCCTCGCGCGGCAACGGCAATGCGAGGTCGAGCAGCGCGCGATTGAACAATGTGGTGCAGCCGGTAACGAAATTCTGTGCCAACAGCCAGCGCAGCGGCGTGCCGTCGCGATGGCGGATGCCCTGATAGGCCATGTAGGAGTCCGCGATCGGACGCAGCGTCGCATCCACCAGTCTCAGATCGGAGTGGACCAGCAACGGCTGCGCACCGGCGCCACGCAGCACACGCAATCCCGCCTCCAGCCGCTCCGGCAGCCACACGTCGTCCTGATCGCACAGCGCCACGGCCGCGAACCCGCGCGTGGCGGCCGCTTCCAGCAGGGCCGAGAAATTGCCGCTCGCACCCAGCCGGCCGCGTCCGTCCTGCAGGCGTTCGATGCGCGGATCGCGTTCGCGGTAGCGATCCACGACTGCGATCGTGTCATCGTCCGAGCCATCGTCGCGCACCAGCAGATGCCAGTCGGCGTGGGTCTGCGCGCGCAGGCTTTCGATCTGTTCGCCGATGAAACGCCCGCCGTTGTAGGCGGCGAGCAGGATCAGTACCTCAGCCATGCCGCACGGGGCGGGCGCCGAACAGCGGGCGCCACCAGGTCTCGTTGTCCAGATACCAGTCGATGGTACGGACGAGTCCGGTCTCGAAGCGTTCGTCCGGCAGGAAGCCGAGTTCGCGTTCGATCTTCGTGCAGTCGATGGCGTAGCGCAGGTCGTGGCCGGGACGGTCGCGCACGAAGCGGATCAGGCTGTCGCAGGTCTCGCCGCGCGCCGGCGGCGCATCGGGAAAGCGTCGTGCGAGTTCCGGATCGGCGGCATAGCGCGCATCGACCTGCGAACACAGCAAGCGCACGAGATCGATGTTGGTCCATTCGTTGCGCCCGCCGATGTTGTAGGTCTCGCCTGCCCGGCCGCGTTCCAGGATGCGTTCGATGCCGCGCACGTGGTCCTCCACGTACAACCAGTCGCGCATGTTGCGGCCGTCGCCGTAGATCGGCAGTTCGTGCCCTTCCAGCAGGTGGATCAGCATCAGCGGGATGAGCTTTTCCGGGAACTGGTAAGGGCCATAGTTGTTGGAACAGTTGGAGGTGGTGACCTGCATGCCGTAGGTGTGGTGATAGGCGCGCACCAGATGATCCGAGGCCGCCTTGCTGGCCGAATAGGGCGAGTTCGGCGCGTAGGGCGTCTGCTCGGTGAAGGCCGGATCGTTGGGCGCAAGCGAACCGTACACCTCGTCGGTCGAGATGTGATGAAAGCGGTGCGGCATACCGCTGCCCGCGAGCCACACCGCGCGCGCGGCCTTGAGCAGCGCATGGGTGCCGACGACGTTGGTATCGATGAAGGCATCGGGCCCGGTAATGGAACGGTCGACGTGGCTCTCGGCCGCGAAGTGCACGATGGTGTCGATCGCCTCCTCGCGCAGCAGATTCTCGGCCAGTGCCTGATCGCGCACGTCGCCATGCACGAAGCGATAGCCCGGCGCGTCTTCCACCGGCGCCAGACTCGCGCGGTTGCCGGCATAGGTGAGCGCGTCGAGTACCACCACGCGGTCCTGCGGACGATTGCGGATGTGGTGCAGAACGAAGTTGGCGCCGATGAAGCCGGCGCCGCCGGTGACCAGCAGATTAGCCATGTGCCATCTCGTGCAGCATGCGGCGCAGCGAAGTACGCCAGTGGGGCGGCGTGCCCAGCAACGGCCAGCTCTGGACCTTGTCGAGCACGGAGAAACTCGGACGCCGCGCCGGCGTCGGGAAGGCGCTGCTCGGAATCGGCTGCACCGGCACCGCACGATCCAGCAGGCCCAGCACCAGCGCCTCCTCGCGGATCGCGACCGCGAAGTCGTACCAGCTCGCCACGCCGGCATCGGTCCAGTGATGCACGCCACCGATACCGCCGTCGATCGCGCGCCACACGGCGGCGGCCAGACCGCCGGCCCAGGTCGGCGTGCCGACCTGATCGTCCACCACCCGCAGCGGCTCGTCACCGGCCATCAGGCGCAGCATCGTCTTCACGAAATTGGCGCCGTGCACCGAATACAACCAGGCGGTGCGCAACACCAGCGCGCGTTCGCCGAGCGCCTCCAGCACCGCGCGCTCGCCGGCCAGCTTGCTTGCGCCGTAGACGCCGAGCGGATGCGGCGCATCGTCGGGCCGGTACGGCCGGCCGAGTGCACCGTCGAAAATGAAGTCGGTGGAAACGTGAATCAGCCGCGAACCTTTCGAAGCGGCTGCCTGTGCAACGTGTGCGGCGCCATCGCGGTTGATCGCCCGCGCGAGTTCGGGCTCGCTCTCGGCGCGGTCGACCGCGGTGTAGGCCGCGGCGTTGACGATCCAATCCGGCGCGAGATCCTCGACGACACGCCGGATCGCCGTAGCGTCCGTGACGTCCAGTTCCGCCCGCTCCGGCGCGACGAGATCGACCGCGGCCGGCTGCGCGCGTTGCAACTCCCAGCCGAGCTGGCCGCCACTGCCGAGCAGCAGGACCTTCATGGATAGACGTCCGCCTCGCGCAATGACAGACCCGCTGCGTCCTTGGGCGACAACAACACCTCGATGCCGTCGACCAACGGCCAGTCGATGCCGAGATCGGGGTCGTCCCAGCGCAGGCTGCGTTCATGCTGCGGGGCGTAGTAGTCGGTGCACTTGTACAGCACCTGCGCAGTCTCGCTGGTGACGAAGAAGCCGTGCGCGAAACCGGGCGGCACCCAGAGCTGACGCCGGTTGTCCGCCGACAACCGCGCCCCCACCCAGCGCCCGAAGGTCGGCGACGACCGCCGCAGGTCGACGGCGACGTCGAAGATCTCGCCCTCGATCGCCCGCACCAGCTTGCCCTGCGCCTGTTGCACTTGGTAGTGCAGCCCGCGCAGCGTGCCCTGCACCGAGGCGCTGTGATTGTCCTGCACGAAATCGACGTCGATGCCCCCGGCCGCGTACTTGCGCCGCTCCCAGGTCTCCATGAAAAAGCCGCGCTCGTCGCTGAACACGCGCGGCTCGACGATGATGACTTCGGGTATCTCGGTGGGCAGGAATTGCACGGGAAACGCCTTTCGCCGATCGATGGATGGATGGTATCGGGACCATGCCGAAAGGCAGGTATTCTAACTGAAACGTCGCGCGCCGCACCGGCGCCCTGGACCGCGCAACATGCGGCGGGCAGGCCTTGCACCTGTCCGCCGCACCTTCAACCATCAAATGTCGCGGCGGGCGTGCCCGCCGCCATCGACCGCTTCAGTAGCCGTGCGCCCCATGCGGATCGGCCAGCTGTTCGTCGCTGACCACGGCCCACAGCAACCGCGCCATGATCTCCGGCGCAATCGTGGTATGGCGGTTGCCGGAATCCTGCAAGCGCTGGCGCAACGCCTGACGCACGCCCTGGCTGCCGGACAGATCAAAAATGATGTCGACCTGATCACCCATGTCGACGATCTCCTCTAGCGTCCCGACCGGGATACCCGCGGCCTGCGCGCGCGCCTTACCGGGGGTGTCGCCCAGCTCCGCCGCGCCGACGATCGCGATCCCGCGTGCCTTGAGCGGGAGCATCTCCTCGAGAAAACGCCCGCCGACCCGGCCCAGCCCGATCAAGGCCACCCGCGCAACCGTCGTCTTGTCTGTACTCATGACCAATACCCTCACGCCGTCGTGGATTCGGGTCAGAGCCTAGTCACAAGATCGGGTCGGGGTCAAACCGCATCGCCGGAACGTTGACCGGCGTCAGTATGGGGGAGCGCCTAGTTTTCGGTGGACCACAGGTGAAGCGGTCGTCCGGCCATCCAGCCGTCCCGGCGTACCCGTCGCCGCCGGCTGCGGGATTCCACGCACACATGCGGGAAATACCGCAATCGGGCCTGGACATGAGGGTAACCATTCATTCCATGTGATTGATTCCATTTGAAATGCGGCTTCTGGCACCGGACTTGCCACTGGGGAACGTCTTCCAACCTACGACAATCCCTGGGAGTCCCCATGTCGCACCCACCGTTTCGCCATCGCAAGACCCTGCTTGCCATGCTCGTTCCCGCCCTCGTCCACGGCATTGCCCTGGCAGAGGAGATGCCGCTCGGAGGCATCGCCGTCACCGCGCCGGAAATCGCGGACAGCCTCTTCTCGACGCCACTCGCGGGGGATGATCTGAAACGTGCTCGCGCGTCCACCAGCGACACCGCGAAACTGCTGGAAAACGTGCCCGGCGTAAGCACCTACGGTGCCGGCGGCGTGTCCAGCCTGCCGGCGATCCACGGTCTGGCGGACGACCGCCTGCGCATCAAGGTCGACGGCATGGATCTGGTCGCCTCCTGCCCCAACCACATGAACCCGCCGCTGTCGTACGTCGACCCGAGCAACGTCGAGGCCATCAACGTCTATGCCGGCATCACACCGGTTTCCGTCGGCGGCGACTCGATCGGCGGAAGCATCATCGTCGACACCTTCGTGCCGACGTTCGCCGCTCCGGGCAAGGGCAGCATCACCCAGGGCGAGGTCGGCGCCTTCTACCGCAGCAACGGCAATGCCGTGGGCATGAACCTCAACGCCTCGCATGCCACCGAGTCGTTCCAGATCGCCTATTCGGGGGCGCTCGCCAAGGCCGACAACTACAAGGCCGGCGGAGACTTCAAGGACTATGCGTTCACAGGCCGCGCGGGCCATACGCTGCCGCAGGACGAGGTCGGTTCCACGGCCTACGAGACCCGCAATCACAAGCTGAACCTCGCATTCAGGAAGGATGCGCACCTGTTCGAGGCAGGGCTGAACATGCAGGACCTGCCGTTCCAACTCTATCCGAATCAGCGCATGGACATGCTCGACAACGAGCAGCAGGCCATCAACCTGCGCTACCTCGGCCAACTCAACTGGGGCACGCTGGAAGCACGGGTCTACCATGAGCATGTCGAGCATTTCATGGACTTCGGCGACGACAAGCGCTACTGGTACGGCGCCGACTCGGGCGGTGGCAGTGCGACCTCCGGCACGCCTTGCGCACCGATCAGCGCGACTTGCGCGGCCGGCATGCCAATGTACACCGAGAGCAAGACGACGGGCGCGTCGGTCAAGGCCGACATCGCACTTT
>JAQVJI010000198.1:0-2398 GCA_028695255.1 Chromatiales bacterium
GCGTGGTCGAAGCGGTCGATCCGTTGCAGCAGTTGCACGAAGGCTGACGCCTCGGGACCGCGTCGCGCGATGTCCTCCAGCGTCTGCCGCAGATCGTCGGAAATGACCTCGTGCCGTTCGAGATACTGCTTCAGCTCGGTCACGGCGGCGGCGACCGTTGCCGGGTCGACGGGCGCGGCGGCCGGCGGCCGGTCGGCATCGTCCGGAGCGAGTCGCGCGATGGCCGCCGGGACGGCTTCGAGGGTGGCGGCGAGTTCGTGCTCGAAGCGCTCGGCGAGCGCCGCAAATGACCCGTTCGCATCCGGATCGCGCAGGACCTGTTCGAATGCCGCGGCGGTCTGTGCCAGCGTGGCCGCCCCGATGTTGCCGGCGAGTCCCTTGAGGGTGTGCAGCAGGCGTGCCGCACCGTTGCGGTCGCCGCTCTGCAACAGCGCTTGCAGGCGCGTTCCTGCATCCGGTTGGTGCTCGGCGAAGCTGCGCAGCAATTGCAGCAGCAGCGCATGGTCGTCGTCCATGCGTGCCAATGCCTCGTCGAGGTTCAGCATGGATGCGGGCATGGCGGCCGCGGCGTTTTCGCTCGTGCCGCGGTCGGACGATGCGGGAAGCCGGAGCACTTGCCGCAGACAGCGGACCAGTTCGCCCGCATCCACCGGTTTGGGCAGAAAGCCCTGCATGCCGGCGGCCATGCAGCGGTTTCTGTCCTCCGCCATGACGGCCGCGGTCATCGCGACGACCGGCAGCGCGCGGCTCTGCGGCGACGCGAGAATGCGCGCGGTGGCCTCGAAGCCGTCCATCACCGGCATGTGCAGGTCCATCAGGACCGCATCGAAAGGCGCGCGTTCTACCCATGCCACGGCCTCGGCGCCGTCTTCGGCCAGCGTGACCTCGGCACCGCGCCGGCGCAGCATCTCGGCCGCCATCTCGCGGTTGATCAGGTTGTCCTCCACCAGCAGGACGCGCAGGCCGTCGAGACGTTCTGCGGCCGATGCGTCTGTCGGGACGTCGGCGACCGTCGGGTGCAGGCCGCGCGCCTTGCACAGGGTGTCGTACAACGGCGAGGGCGTGACGGGTTTGGTCAGCACGCCGTCGAGCGGCAGCGTGCCGGCTTCGTTCATCAGATCCTCCTTGTCGTAGGCGGTGACCATCACGACCAGCAGCGGATGTCTGATGCGACCGTCGTCGACGGCCTGTTCCAGTTGCCGCGCCACGTCGAGACCGTTCATGCCGGGCAGACGCCAGTCCAGCAATACGGCGTCGATCGGATGCGTCGTGTGCTGTGCCGCCTCGACGTAGGCCAGTACCGATTCGCCCGTGGCCAGGCTGTCGGTTTCGGCGTCCCAGGATTTCAGCAGCCGGCTCAGGATCTGGCGTTCGGTGTCCTGATCGTCGACGATCAGCACGCGCATCGGCGCCAGCCGGCGCGGACCGGCAACGGCGGCGGCCTGCGTTTCCTCGGTCCGGATCGTGAACGTGAACGTGGCGCCTTCGCCCTCGCGGCTGGACACGTTCAGCTCGCCGCCCATCAGATCGACCAGCCGCTGCGAGATCGCAAGCCCGAGGCCGGTGCCGCCGTAACGGCGCGTGATCGAACCGTCGGCCTGGGTGAAGGGGCGGAACAACTGGTCGGTCTGCGTCTTGGAAAGACCGACGCCGGTGTCGCGCACGGCGAAACGCAGCGTGACCGCGTGGTCGCTCCGGGCGGCGACCTCGGCCTTGATGCAGATCTCGCCCCGCTCGGTGAATTTGATGGCGTTGCTCAACAGGTTGTTGAGCACCTGCGTCAGGCGCAGCCGGTCGCCCAGCACCGCCGTCGGCACGTCGGGCGCAATGTCCAGGTACAGGGCCAGTCCCTTTTCCTGGATCTGCGCACCGAACAGATCGGCCACCTCGGACAAGGTGTCTTCCACCGACATCGCCGTCGGTTCGATGCTCATGCGGCCGGCCTCGATCTTCGAATAGTCGAGGATGTCGTTCAGGATGTTGAGCAGCGCCCGGGAGGAGGCGAACGCCTTGCGCAGATAGTCTTCCTGTCGCGGCGTGAGTTCGGTCTCCAGCACCAGTTGCGTCAGGCCGAGGATGGCGTTCATCGGGGTGCGGATTTCGTGGCTCATGTTGGCCAGGAACTCGGACTTCGCGCGACTGGCCGCCTCGGCGGCCTGTTTGGCTTCGAGCAGCGCCACCTCGGCGCGTTTGCGTTCGGTGATGTCGCGCGAGAACACGATCATGCGCCCGCCGTCCATCGCCAGGTAGTTGACGCTGATCTCGACGTCGAAGGTCTCGCCGCTCTTGCGCCGGTGCCGGCTCTCGAAGCGGTCGCGGCCTTCGTGCAGGATCTTCTCGATATGCGCGCGCGTTTCCTCGGGCCGTTCGATCGCCTCGACGTCGGGTACCGACATCG
>JAQVJI010000198.1:2498-4948 GCA_028695255.1 Chromatiales bacterium
AAGGTCTCGCCGCTCTTGCGCCGGTGCCGGCTCTCGAAGCGGTCGCGGCCTTCGTGCAGGATCTTCTCGATATGCGCGCGCGTTTCCTCGGGCCGTTCGATCGCCTCGACGTCGGGTACCGACATCGTCAGCAGTTCGTCGCGGCGGTAACCACTCATGATGCAGTAGGCCTCGTTGACGTCGATGAAGCGGCCCTGCATGTCGACGACCCAGAAACCGTCCATGGTGGTCGCGATCATGGTCCGGTATTCGGCCTCCGAGCGCTTGCTGGCGGTGATGTCGTGTACCGTGCCGATGCCGGAGGCGAGCCTGCCGGCGGCGTCGAAGCTCAGTTCGGCTTGCTCGCGCACCCAGCGCACCTCGTCATCGATCAGGATGCGATGCGTGATGTCATAGGTCGCGCCGGCGAGTGCCGCCTGCCAGGCCTGGTCGACGGCAGCGCGGTCTTCCGGGTGGACGAAACCCAGGAACAGCTCGTAGCTCAGCGGTGTGCCGATCGGGATGTCGAAGATGCGATAGGTCTCGTCGGACCAGGTCAGCCCGTTACCGGAAAGATCGAGATGCCAGCTGCCGATGTGCGCCAGGGCCTGGGCGCGTTGCAGGGTGGCCTCGCTTTCCTCGAGTTCGCGCGTGCGCTCGGCCACCCGGCGCTCCAGGGTTTCCTGCTCTTCGGCCAGACGGTCGGCCATCTGATTGAAGCTTTCCGCCAGTTCTCTGAACTCGCTGCAACCCTGTGCCTCGGCCCGTTGGTGGAGATCGCCGGTGGCGATCCGGCGCGTGGCGAGGGTCAGTTGGCGGATCGGCGTGACCAGGGCGCGGCCGAACAGCCATGCCGCGATGGCTGCCGCGAGCAGCAGCAACGCCAGCGCACTGTAGGTGTAGCTGCGCAGTGCGGCGGCGGGCGCCAGCGCTTCGGAGACGTCCATCTTGACGACCATGCCCCAGCGCAGTGCCGGCAGATGACGCCAGGCGGCGAGAATCTCAATGCCGACGTAATCGCGCGTCCGTCCCGAGTCGTGACCGCCCCTGAGCGCGGCGCGCATGGGCGCGGCGGCCTGGTCGAGCGGTACGCGATAGCGGAAGGCGGCATTCTCGATGTGCCTCAACGGTCCGACGTAGAACGCTTCCTCGCTGTCGAGTTGCGCCAGTACGGTTTCGCCGGTTTCACCGAGACCGGTGGCGTCGGCCGTGACGTGGGTGAAGCGATCCAGGTCGAGTTGCAGGGCCAGCGTGCCGATCACGCGGCCGTCGTCCAGCACCGGCGTGACGACGAAGATCGCCGGCCGCTCGCCCGAGGGCGCGTACTGCCGTGCCTGGGTGATGCGGGTTCCGACCAGGATCAGGGCTTCACGATGGGCGACGGCGAGCGGGCCGTCCTTGAGTGGCCCCGTATTCAGATTGCTGCCGAGGTCGGCTTCGTGCCGGACGGTGAATACCACGTTGCCTGCCGTATCCACCAACAGCACGTCCCAGTGGCCGACGGCGTCGAGCGCGGCCTGGAAATAATCGCGATAGCGCCGCACATTCCGGGCCGGCATGCCGCCGTCGGTGGGGGACAGCGCATGCAGCGCCTCGCGCGTCAACGGCGACAGTGCGAGCAGTTTTCCATCGGTCACTCGTTCTTCGAGATAGGTGTCGATCTGCAACGCCTTCTTGTCGGCGATCGACGACAGGGTTTCGAGCATGGTCGCAGTCAGCGTGCGCTCGAAGGCCTGCACGTACAGCCAGGCCAGTCCGCCGAGCGGCAGCGGCGACAGCAGCAGGAATCCGAGCAACAGGCGGGGCAGGATGCGGTTCGGGATCATCACGCGTCATTCACCAGGACCGGGAAAACCCGGCCGTCACCGTTGCAGGGTCGTGACGGCCGGGCGACATGCTCAGGGCTGCGCGCGCCGCGGGCGCTTCTGCCACAGGAAGATCGCGATCGCGATGGCGTAGCCGACGAAATCGGTCGCCAGCGAGCCGGAGATGGTGAGCAGGGCGCTGACGAACAGGGCCGCGCGCAAGGCCTTGCCGACCGCTCCGAAGTACCAGCCCTGCACCGATGCCGACAGCAGGTAGACGCCGATCAGTGCCGACAGGGTGTTGATCGCGATCCAGTGCCACTCGCCTTCCATCAGCAGCGTCGGATGATGGAAGAACATGAAGGGCACGATGAAGGCGGCCAGACCGAACTTGAAGGCGGTGACCGAGGTGCGCATCGGTTCCGAACCCGCGATGGCCGCGCCGGCATAGGCCGCCAGCGCCACCGGCGGCGTGATGGCGGAAATCACCGCGTAATAGAACACGAAGAAGTGCGCGATCAACGGACTCACGCCGAGCTGGATCAGGCCCGGCGCGACGACCGAGGCGGCCACCGCATAGGCGGCGGTGGTCGGCATGCCCATGCCGAGCAGGATGGAAATGCCCATGGCGAAGAACAGCGCCAGCAACTGGCTGTTGGCGGCGAC
>JAQVJI010000027.1 GCA_028695255.1 Chromatiales bacterium
GCTTCAGACCGGCGACGTGATCGTCGACGGCGGCAACGCAAACTACAAGGACTCGCAGCGGCGCGCGCGCTGGCTGGCCGATCGCGATCTCGAATTCGTCGACGCCGGCACCTCCGGCGGCATCTGTGGGCTGGAGAACGGTTACTGCCTGATGGTCGGCGGCAGTGCGCAGGCGATCCGGCACGTCGAGCCGGTCCTTCAGGCACTGGCGCCGGCGCCGGATCGCGGCTGGGCGCACGTCGGCCCTGCCGGGGCCGGGCACTACACCAAGATGATCCACAACGGCATCGAGTACGGCATGATGCAGGCCTTCGCCGAGGGCCTGAACCTGCTGCACGCGAAGGAGGAATTCGCACTCGATCTGGCGCAGATCACCGAGTTGTGGCGGCACGGTTCGGTGGTCAGGAGCTGGCTGCTCGATCTCACGGCAGAGTTCCTGGCGCGCGACTCGACGCTCGACGCCATCGCGCCGGTGGTGGCGGATTCCGGCGAGGGGCGCTGGACCGCGCACGAGGCGATCGATCTCGGCATCCCCGCGCCCGTCATTTCGCTCGCGCTGGCGATGCGCTTCGCCAGTCAGGACAGCGAGGGCTACGGCGATCGCTTGCTGGCGATGATGCGCAACGCCTTCGGCGGCCATGCGGTGGAAAAGACCTGATGGCAGACGTCGCGCAGGGGCAGGCCCTGAATGAACGGGTGATGGGCGACGCCTGCACGTTCGTCATCTTCGGCGCCACCGGCAACCTGTCGGTCAACAAGCTGCTGCCGGCGCTCTATCACCTGGAAGAGGCGGGGCGCCTGCCCGCGGGTACTGCGATCCTCGGCGTCGGTCGGCGCGACTGGGACGACGAGTACTGGCGCGGCGAGGTGGAATCGGCCCTGGCGCCGCGTTCGCGCGCCGGGCATCTCGATCCGACGGCCTTTGCACGCTTTCGCGAGCGGCTGCATTTCGTCACCGGCGACCTCAACGATCCGGCCCTGTACGCACGGCTCAAGCAGCGCATCGAGGTCGAGGCGCATCTGCCCGAGAACGTCGTCTTCTACATGGCGATACGCCCGGCGGAATTCAGTATCGTGAGTGCGAACCTGTCGCAGGTCGGCCTGCACCGTGAAACTGGTGGCTGGCGCCGGCTGGTGGTGGAGAAGCCCTTCGGCTACGACCTCGAAAGCGCGCGTATCCTGGACGCGCGCCTGCACCGCGACTTTTCCGAGGAACAGATCTTCCGCATCGACCACTATCTCGGGAAGGGCACGATCCAGAACATCCTGGTGTTCCGTTTCGCCAACCTGCTGCTCGAACCGCTGTGGAACCGCAATTACATCGATCACGTGCAGATCTCGCATGCCGAGGCGCGCGGCATCGAAGGCCGGGCCGACTATTACGACGGTGCCGGTGCACTGCGCGACATGATCCAGAGCCATCTGTTGCAGATGCTGACGCTGGTCGCGATGGAACCGCCGGCGCTGCTCGACGCCGAGGCGCTGCGCGACGAGAAGGTCAAGGTGCTGCGTTCGATCCGCCCGATCCCGGCCAGTGCCGTGCATGCTCACGCCTTTCGCGCGCAGTACACGCGCGGCATGCGGGACGGCCGCAGGATGGCCGGATATCTGGAGGAGCAGGGCGTGCCGCCGGACAGCACGACCGAGACCTATGCCGCGCTCAAGCTCTACATCGACAACTGGCGCTGGCGCGGCGTGCCGTTCTATCTGCGCACCGGCAAGGCGCTGGCGGCGAACAGTTCGATGGTCAGCATCCGTTTCAAGCATCCGCCGCAGCAGTTGTTCCGCGAGACCGCGATCGAAAGCCTGAAACCGAACTGGATCCTGCTCGGCATCCAGCCCGACGAATGCCTGCGCGTGGAATTGCAGGTCAAGCAGGCGGGCCTGGAGATGCGTTCGCGCACCACCCAGCTCGACGCCAGCTACCGTGGCCCGGACGAGGCGCAGCTCGATGCCTATGAGGCGCTGTTGCTCGACGTCATCGACGGCGACCATTCGCTGTTCCTGCGTTACGACGAAGTGGAATGGGCCTGGCGCGTGGTCGATCCGGTGCTCAAGGTCTGGGCCACCGAACGCGATTTCATTCATACCTATCCGGCCGGTGCCTGGGGACCGCGCGAGGCCAATCGCCTGTTCGATCGCGAGGACCAGCACTGGCGCAACACGGTAGCGCGCGACGACGATCCGTAAGCACCTTCGATCGCCCCGACTCCATGACACGACAACGACCCGGGATTTTCCGATGAACCAAGGAACCAGCCGACAACCCCACCGCACCCATGCCTGGCAGGCGCTTGCCGCGCACTACGACGCCGTCAAGGACCGGCACATGCGCATGCTGTTCGCGCAGGACTCCGAGCGCTTCGAGCGTTTCACCGTGCGCTTCGGCGAGTTGTTGCTCGACTACTCGAAGAATCGCATCACCGAGGAGACGATGACGCTGTTGTTCGCGCTCGCGCGCGAGATGGACGTCGAAGGCTGGCGCGAGCGCATGTTCACGGGCGAACGCATCAACTTCACCGAGAACCGGCCGGTGCTGCACGTGGCGCTGCGCAATCGCGCCGACACGCCGATCCTGGTCGACGGCCGCGACGTGATGCCGGAAGTGAACCGCGTGCTGGCGCAGATGCGCGCGTTCACGGCGCAGGTCCGGGACGGCGGCTGGCGCGGCCACGGCGGCAAGCCGATCACCGACGTCGTGAACATCGGCATCGGCGGCTCCGACCTTGGTCCCATGATGGTGTGCGAGGCGCTGCGGCCCTACGGCCATGAACGCATCCGCATGCACTTCGTTTCCAACGTCGACGGCACGCACATCGCCGAAACGCTCAAGCGCGTCGATCCGGATACCGTGCTGTTCGTCGTCGCCTCCAAGACCTTCACCACGCAGGAGACGCTCACCAACGCGCACAGCGCGCGGCGCTGGTTCCTCGAACGGGTGGGTGACGAGGCCGCGATCGCGCGTCATTTCGTCGCCGTTTCGACCAATGCCGAGGCGGTGGCGGCCTTCGGCATCGATACCGCCAACATGTTCGAGTTCTGGGACTGGGTCGGCGGGCGTTACTCGCTGTGGTCGGCGATCGGTCTGCCGATCGCGTTGTACGTCGGCATGGAACGTTTCGAGGAACTTTTGGCCGGCGCGCATGCGATGGACCTGCATTTCCGCAATGCACCGCTGGAACAGAACCTGCCGGTGATCCTCGCCATGCTCGGCGTCTGGTACAACAATTTCTTCAGCGCCGAATCCCACGCCATCCTGCCCTACGATCAGTACATGCACCGTTTCCCGGCCTATTTCCAGCAGGGCGACATGGAGAGCAACGGCAAGTACATCGACCGCGACGGCCGCCGCGTCGCCTGGCAGACCGGCCCCGTGATCTGGGGTGAGCCGGGCACCAACGGCCAGCACGCCTTCTATCAGCTCATCCATCAGGGCACCAAGCTCATCCCCTGTGACTTCCTCGCGCCCTGCGAGTCGCACAATCCGCTCGGCGAGCATCACGCGATCCTGCTGTCGAACTTCTTCGCCCAGACCGAGGCACTCATGAAGGGCCGGAGCCTCGACGAGGTGCGGCGCGAGATGGCGGCGGCCGGCATGGACGAGCCGGCGATCGCTAAGATCGCGCCGCATCGCGTGTTCGAGGGCAACCGGCCGACCAACAGTCTTCTGTTCGACAAGTTGACGCCGCAGATGCTGGGCAGCCTGATTGCGCTCTACGAACACAAGATCTTCGTGCAGAGTGTGATCTGGAACGTCAACGCCTACGACCAGTGGGGTGTGGAACTCGGCAAGCAACTGGCGAAGACGATCCTCGCCGAACTGGCCGGCGAAACGCCGGTGACGGCCCACGACGCCTCCACCAACGGCCTCATCAATCACTTCAAGTCGCGGCGCGCGTCGAACGGCTGAACGCGTGCGGACCGAATGGCGGCGTGAACTCGACTGGTGGCTGAAGGCACGCCTGCGCTGGTCGGCGCCGGTGTTCAAGCGCCGGCTGCGCGATCCGGAGCGCCTGCGGCAACGGCTCGATGCGGCGGCCGTCCGGCGCTGGCGGGAGCTGGCATCCCGCTACGACCTGTCGCGCTGGGTGGAGGTCTGTAGCCTCGACGAATACCGCGAGTGCCTGGCGGTGCTCGACCTGCTCGATCGCCATGCCGGCGCGGCGCCCGCATCCGGCCGCGGCCTCGACATCGGCAGCAAGAACGGCAGTTATCTGCCGGCGCTCGTGACCTGGCATGGCGGCGGCTGGGACGGCATCGAGATCGATGCACACCTGCGCTACTGGAATCTCGCCACCCGTCGCGGCTGGGCCGAATCGATGCTGCGACCATGGCCCGACTGCCGCTACATCGCGGGTTCCCTGCTCGACCTCGATCCTGACGCTTCACGCTACGCCGTCGTCACCTGGTTCCTGCCGTTCGTGACGCCGACGCCGTTCATCGCCTGGGGTCTGCCGCGGCGATTCTTCATGCCGCAACGCATGCTCGAACACGCATGGCGCCTTCTGGCGCCCGGCGGACGCATGCTGGTGGTCAATCAGGGCGAGGCGGAGGCGGAAGCGCAACAAGGTCTGTTCGAGGTCGCGGGCATCGCTGCTACGGGGCTGGGTGAGGTGGGCGGCGTGTTCGATCACCCGTCGATGCCACCGCGGTACGGTTGGTTGGTGGAAAGGACCGTCTGACTGTCCCGACCTCACTCGGTCTTCGGCTTGTTCTCGTTTCTGATGCGGAAGGCCTCCAGGATCGCCTCGCCCTGGTGACCGGTGGCGGCACGCCATTCGGTGCGCATCTGACGGCCGACGTCTTCGAGTTGGGCGAGCAGCTCGTCGGGCAGGGCGTAGAGCGTCATGCCGGAGGCCTCCAGCACCGCGCGTTGGCGGCGGTCTTCGTCTTCGGCATATTCCCAGCCGCGGTGTTCGGCCTGCCGTGCGGCCGCCAGTACCGCGCGCTGTTGCGCGGGATCGAGCTGCAGGAAGGCGTCGCGGTTGACCACCACCATGTTGCGCGGCAGCCAGGCGCCGGTGACGGTGAAATGCGTGGTGAAGGTCCATGCCCCGGATTCGACGCCGGTGGTGGCGGAGGTGATCATGGCGTCGACCCGCTCGTCGGCGAAGGCCTGTGCCAGCCCGGCCGCTTCGACCATCACCGGTTGTGCGCCGACGAGTTCGACGAAGCGGGCGCCGATCGGGCTGTAGACGCGGATGCGCAGGCCCTGCAAATCCTCGATCGTCTCGATCGGCCGGCGGCTGTAGATGCCCTGCGGCGGCCACGGCACGCTGAACAGCATCAGCAGGTTCCGGCGTGCGAGCGCCGAGCGCACGGCCGGGCGCGAGGCGTCCCACAGGCGGCGGGCGGCGGTGAAGTCGGTGGCGAGGAAGGGCAGGGTGTCGAGTGCGAACAGGGGATTCCGGTCGGCATGCAGCGACAGCAGGAATTCACCCGCCGTGACCGTCTCGGCGATGACCGCATCCTTGATCGCCTGATGCTGGACCAGACGCTCGGCCGGATGGATGCGGATCAGCAGTTCGCCGGCGGTGCCGAGCGCCACATCGTCTGCGAACTCGCGGATGTTGCGGGTGTGGAAATCGTCCGCGGCGTAGGCCGTGGCGAGGTCCCAATGTCGCTGCTCCGCCTGTGCCGGCGCGGCGAGACTCAGGATGGCGAGCAGCAGGATCGACAGGGACAGTGGCAGGCGTGGCATGCGTTACCTCGCGGTACGGAGTGCTCGACGTCGTCATGGCCGGGCGGGGTCGGCGATCGGTGAAGGGTATTGCTTCTTACCATGGTCGGGCAAGGGTTCGATGCGGTCGGCGGCGGCGAGCCAGTATCGCGATGGACACGCGACGAGCGGACAGTTTGCTATGCTGTGACAACCTCCGTGGCCCGTAGGGTGTGCTCATGCGCTTTTCGATCTATCGCTACAATCCCGAGACCGACCAGGAACCCTACATGCAGGACTTCGAACTTCCGGCCTCGGAAGTCGAGCCCGGCATGATGCTGCTGGAGGCGCTGCTGCGTCTCAAACGCCTGGACGAGAGCCTGAGTTTTCGCCGTTCCTGCCAGGAGGGCGTGTGCGGTTCGGACGGCATGAACATCAACGGCATGAACGGGCTGGCCTGCATCACGCCGCTGTCCGCCTTGAAGGAACCGGTCACGCTCAGGCCGTTCCCCGGCATGCCCGTGATCCGCGACCTGGTGGTGGACATGAGCACCTTCTATCGCCAGTACCGCAATGCCAAGCCCTATCTGATCGTGCGCGACGTCGAACCCGAGGTCGAACGCAAGCAGTCGCCGGCTGATCGCGACCGGCTCGACGGCCTGTACGAATGCATCCTCTGCGGCTGCTGTTCCGCCTCCTGCCCGTCGTACTGGTGGAATCCCGACCGCTTCATGGGCCCGGCTGCGTTGTTGCAGGCCGCCCGCTTCATCATGGACAGCCGCGACCAGGCGACCGAGGATCGCCTCGAATCGCTCGACGACGCCTACAAGCTGTATCGCTGCCACACCATCATGAACTGCGTGCAGGTGTGTCCGAAGGGCCTCAATCCGACCAAGGCCATCGGCGACATCAAGAAGCAGATGCTGGTGCGTTCGGTGTGAACCCGGTCGGCGACCGCGACCGCACCTACTGGCGCTGCCGGCGCGGCATGCTGGAACTGGACCTGCTGTTGCAGGGGTTCCTGCAACGTGGTCTGGACGATCTCGATGCCGCCGGGCTGGCGGCCTTCGATCGCCTGCTCGACTATCCGGACGCGACCCTGCTCGAACTGCTGATGGGGCGCATGAATTCCTCCGACAGGGAAGTCGACGATGTCATCCGACGCATCCGGGACGCAGTCCGCGTCCCGGCCTGAACACACCACCCTCGAACCGGCCGTGGAACGCCTCGTGTTGCGGCGTTCGCGTCTGCTCCTGTCCGTCCTGTGGTGCAGTCATCTGCTGGCTTTCGCTGCCGTGCTGATCGCGGGCCTGAGCGGGTGGTGGCGGGCGTTGCTGCTGGTCGCCGTCGCTGGATCGTTGTGGCGGGAGTCGAGGCGCGCGACGTCGGTGCGTGCGATCGAACGTCTGGAAGAGGGTGGCTGGCGTCTGGTCGGCCGCGATGGCGGCGCGTTGGCGGGGCGGCTGGCGGCGGATGCCTTCGTCCATCCCCGGCTGGTCATCCTGGGTTTCGAGCTGGATCGCGGCGGTCGTCGCCATGTCGTGCTGCTGCCGGATGCGGCGGACGCCGACGGGTTGCGGCGCTTGCGGGTGTGGCTGCGGCGTGAATCGGGGGTGTCGTCCGCGAATCTCATTGCACGCCTGCGTCGATGGCTGGCGGCGCGGCGAGGTGCGTAGGCCGGGGAGCGATCCCGCTCCCCGGTTTGCGTTACGTCATGCCTTCGAAGTGGGGCAGGTCTTGATGCCGAACAGCGTGTAGGCCGGGCACCAGCCCATCACGGCGGTGGCGAGCGGCACGACGCCGATCCAGCCCCACCACTGGCCGCCGAACAGCGCCAGCGCGATCAGTGCGAGGCCGGCGACGATGCGGATCACGCGGTCGACGCTGCCGACGTTCTTCAGGTTTTCGAAACTCATGGCTGTTTTCTCCGTGCAGGGGCGGGTGTCCATGAAGCTTAGACCTCGCGACGCCAAGCTTCCGTGACCTTGTCACTCTGGCGGCGCCGATGCCGGCCGATGCTGCATCGCACCCAAGCGGTCGTGCGGCCCGCTCAGACCTCCTCGGCCAGCGTCTGCAAGGCCCTGCGGTCGACGATTTCGACCCGACCGCGATGCAATTGCACCCAGCCGCGGCGTTCGAAGTCCTTCAATGCCCGGCTCACCACCTCGCGGGCGCTGCCGAGTTCCGTTGCCAGTTCCTGGTGCGTGCGGTCGAGTGACGCGGCATCGCCCACCAGGGCCAGCAGGCGTTCGGCGAGGCGTGCGTCGAGGCGGCCGAAGGCCACGTCCTCGATCAGCAGCATCAGATCGGAAATGCGCCGCCCGAAGCTGTGAAAGACAAAGCGCCGGAAGGCCGGCGATTGCTCCAATCCCTCGTTGAAGCGTTCCACCGGGATCGCAATCGCGTGTACCGGCGTTTCGGTGACGCCTTCGGCGCAATAGTGCGTGCGGCCGAGCAGACAGGAGGTGGTCAGTACGCAGGAGTCTCCTTCCTGCACGCGGTAGAGCACGATTTCGCGCCCGTTGGCGGCGGTCTGTTGCACGCGTATCGAGCCGGCCAGCACCAGCAGATAGCTCTGGCACTCGTCGCCGCTGCGGAATACCACCGTGCCCTGCGGCACATCGATCTCGCGTGCGGCGTGCAGGATGGCGAGTCCGGCCGGGTCCCGCACCTCGGTCAGATCATCGAAGGCCTGGGTCCAGACGGGTGGTGTGGTCAGTGGCATCGGGTCAGGTCCCAAGCATGTCGCGATAGCGCAGCAGCAGATCCTGGTAGGCATCGATGCGCCGGTCGCGCAGATAGGGCCAGATGCGCCGCACGCCCTCGCTGCGCGCACGGTCGATTTCCACCACCAGCACGGTTTCTTCATCGGTGCCGGCCTGGGCGAGCATCTCGCCCTGCGGTCCGCAGACGAAACTCGAACCCCAGAAGCGCGCGCCGGCCGTGGTGCCGGAGGGGTCGGCCTCGAAGCCGGTCCGGTTGCAGACGGCCACGTACAACCCGTTGGCGACCGCATGCGCACGCTGCACGGTGATCCAGGCCTCGCGCTGGCGCGCCTGCTCGTCGGTCGGGTCGTCCGGATTCCAGCCGATGGCCGTGGGATAGACGAGGATCTCGGCCCCGGCCAGTGCCATCAGACGCGCGGCCTCGGGGAACCACTGGTCCCAGCACACCAGCACGCCGAGCCGGCCGGCGGCGGTATCGATCGGTTCGAAGCCGAGATCGCCGGGGGTGAAATAGAATTTTTCGTAATAGCCCGGATCGTCCGGAATGTGCATCTTGCGGTAGATGCCGGCCAGCGCACCGTCGGCGTCGAGCACGGCCGCCGTATTGTGGTACAGCCCCGGCGCGCGTCGTTCGAACAGCGAGGCCACGATCACCACGCCGAGTTCGCGCGCGACCGCGGAGAGTTCGTCCGTGGTCGGGCCGGGGATCGGTTCGGCCTGATCGAACACGGCCGTGTCCTCGGTCTGACAGAAGTACAGGCCGGTGTGCAGTTCCTGCAGGATCACGAGCTGGGCGCCGCGCGCGGCCGCCTCGCGGATGCCGCGGATGCTCCGGTCGAGGTCGTCGCGGCGGATGCCGCGGTTGGCCTGCTGGACGAGTGCGATCTTGATGGTCATGGGTCGTCTGGATGTCGTTCAGATGTCGGGTGGCAGCGGCAGCGGCACGTCTTCGTAGATCGTCGCCAGCGGGATTTCGAGGTTCAGGCAGTCGAGTCGCAGCGATCCCTGCGTGAGGCGTTCCGCGTGCCAGCCGTCGCCGCGACGGCGCAGTTCGGCCTCGACGCGGTCCTGCGACAGCAGCAGGTATTCCTGGAGGCTCGGGATGGCAGTGTAAGCGTACAGTTTCTCGCGCCGGTCGATGCGCTCGGTGGTCTCCGACAGCACCTCGACCAGCAGGCAGGGCCGGCTGCGGTAATAGGTCTCGCGGTCGGTCGGATCGCAGGCGAGCAGCAGGTCGGGGTAGTAGAAGGCCGTGTCGCCCGCGGCGTCGACGCGCAGTTTCATGTCGGACATGAACAACTGGCAGTCGCTGCCGCGCAGATGCGGCCGCAGGGCGGTGGCGAGATTGAGGGCGATCAGACCATGGCGGTCGCTGGCACCGACCATCGCGTAGACCTCGCCGCCGACGTATTCGTGGCGCAGTTCGCCGGTCAGTTCGCCTTGCAGGTATTCGTCCACGGTCAGGAGTGGTCTGCGTGCAGTCTGGGCCATGTGCGTATCCTCGGCATGTATTGCCGCGATGATCCTCGGATGATAGAGGTCGGCGGCGGCCGGTGCCAGCGGCCCGCCGGCGACGACCGCTTTACCACGCATCGGTGACGGTATAGGTTCTCGTGACGTCTCATACCGTCATCATGCGCGACAGAACCGCCGTACACGGGACATGCATGCCGCCGGACCCACGTCAGTCGTTGTTGTCGTTCTATCAGGCCGCGCTCGCCGCAGTGGATGGCGCGGCAGCCGTGCGCCGGTCCTTGGCAGCGGCGCCGATCGATGGCGAGTGCTGCGTGATTGCCATCGGCAAGGCCGCGCCCACCATGGCGATGGGTGCGATCGATGTCCTCGGCACGCGCCTGGGTCGCGGTCTGGTGATCACGCGCCGGGATCATCTGGTGCCGGCGCTGGCGCGAGACGGCCGATGCGTCTGCATCGAGGCCGACCATCCGCTGCCGGGCGAGGCGAGTCTCGCTGCGGGTCGCGCGTTGCTCGATTTTCTCGATCGCTCACCGGCCGATGCGCGTCTGCTGTTCCTGATCTCGGGCGGTGCGTCGAGCCTGGTCGAATGCCTGCCGCCCGGTGTCGGCCTGCGCGAATTGAACGAACTCAATCGCCGCCTGCTGGCGAGCGGCCTCGATATCCATGCCATCAACGCCGTGCGTCGGCGCGTCTCGCGCATCAAGGGTGGGCGGTTGTGTGCGTGGTTGCGCGGCCGTCCGGCGCTGGCGCTGTACGTCTCTGACGTACGCGGAGACGATCCTGCGGTGATCGGTTCCGGCCTGCTCAAGACGCCGCAACCTGCATTGCCGCTGCCGGATGCGTGGCTGGGCGGATTGCCGGACGACTTGCGTGCCGTGCTGAATCGGGAGACCGGGTCCGGGCCGGACTGCCGGACGGTCGAACATCGCATCGTCGCCGGTCTCGCCGATGCCATGCAGGCCGCAGCGGCGGCGGGACGGCGTCAGGGATTGCCGGTGTTCCTGCATGAGACGCCGCTGACCGGCGAGGCAGAAATCGCCGGACGTGAACTTGCAGACCGGCTGCGCGCCGCGCCGCCCGGCCTGCATGTCTGGGGTGGCGAAACCACCGTGACCCTCCCGCCCGATCCCGGCCGGGGCGGACGCAACCAGCATCTGGCGCTGGCCGCCGCGCTGGCGCTGGATGGCGCCGCCGACGTCGTGCTGCTCGCGGCCGGCAGCGACGGCAGCGACGGCAACAGTTCCGACGCCGGTGCGCTGGTCGATGGCGGGACCCTGATGCGCGGTGCAGGCGACGGCTCGTCGGCAGAGGACTGTCTGCGTTGCGCCGACAGCGGTCGTTTCCTCGCCGCTGCGGGCGACCTGATCCATACCGGCCCGACCGGCACCAACGTCACCGATCTCGTGCTGGCCCTGAAGGCTCATCCGACCGGGTGAATCCGCGTGGGCTCAAGGTTTCGGCGGATCATTCGGTAGATCATCAGCCGGTTGGCACTGCCGACAGCCCAGTACCGAAAAGTAGCGCAGATAGACGCCGACCAGCACCGGCAACGCAGCGATCCACAGCCAGTCGAACAGATCGGGATAGAGCCGGCCCTGCCACCATGCGACCGTCACCATCACCGACTGGAACAGGCACAACAGCAGCGCCATCAGCAGTCCGGCCCGTACCAAAGCCTGCTTCATGCAATACCCCTTGTTTCTGTCATGACGAGTCATGTCTGGACGCGCGCGCCTTGACTCAAATCAAGACCATGAATATTGCGGCAGACCTCTCAGAATTCTGCCAGACTGAACGACGTCGGTCAGTCTGGCACTCAAGCGGATGCCGATTGCGCCGCCAAATGAAAAGAACGTGCGCCACCCGATGGCGCATGGCAATACAAAGAGAGGGGGGCTCTATGTACAAAATGATCGCGAACATGATCCAGGCGCTGTTGCGGGGCCTGGGTATCCGCACCATCGACAAGCAGTTTCTGTTCTCCTACATCATGATCTTCGCTCTCGCGGCAACCACCGCGATTGCGCTGTTTCTGAGTCTCGGCATCGATGCTCGCGTGATCGATTCGGCCGGCGCGCAGCGTATGCTGAGCCAGAAAATGGCCAAGGAGGCGATGATGGTGGCCGCCGGCGTCGTTCCGCGCGAGACGCTCGATAAAACCGTGGCGGCGTTCGAGCGTTCGCACCGCGTACTGCTCGACGGAGACGAGGCGCAGGGCATGAAGGCGGTCTCGGATACCGATATCCGCAAGCAGCTGGACGCCGTGGATGGGCTTTGGCAGGATTACAAGAAAAACATCCTCGCGCACGCTGATACGCCCAGCGAGCAGACGCTCAAGGCCATCGCCGAACAGTCGCCGGTGATCCTGGCCGAAATGAACAAAGCGGTCCACATGATGACTGCGGGTGTCCAGCGCGCCACAGAGCTGGAACAGATCCTGGCGCTCGTCGCCACCACCACGATCCTGATCCTGGTCATCCTGGGCCGCATGTTCGGCATGACCTGGCTGATGGAACAGATCGAGGTCCTGAAGGAACATCTGAATTACGTCAGCCGCGGCGACTTCACCAAACCCCTGCACGTCCATTTCACCGACAACGAGATCGGCGAGATATTCACCGCCTACAACGAGATTCTGATCCAGGTCGGCGACGTCATCCGCGGCGTCAACACGGCGACCGAAAGCGTCGCCGAACGTGCCACCCAGGTGGCCTCGCTGTCGGGCGAGACCGAGGCCGGCGTACAGCGCCAGCACATGGAGATCGAACAGGTCGCCACGGCCATGAACGAGATGGCCGCCACCGTGCAGGAGGTCGCGCGCAACACGTCCCAGGCCGCAGCCTCGGCCGATCACGCCGACGAGCAGGTGCGCGAGGGCCAGAAGGTGATGCGCAGCGTGCGGGAAGGCATGGGCACGCTGGCCACGCGCATCGAGGACCTGTCGGCCAGCATGAGCCGGCTGGAACAGGACAGCGACGAGATCAGCAAGGTGCTGGAGGTCATCAGCGGCATCGCCGAGCAGACCAACCTGCTGGCCCTCAACGCCGCGATCGAGGCGGCGCGCGCCGGCGAGCAGGGCCGCGGCTTCGCGGTCGTCGCCGACGAGGTGCGTACGCTCGCCAGCCGCACGCAGCAGTCGACGGAGGAGATCCGCGGCATCATCGAGCGCCTGCAATCCCAGTCCAAGCAGGCCGTGGCCGCCATGACGCGCAGTCGCGAGGGCACGCAGGAGAGCGTCGAGCAGGTCGGTACCGCCGGCGACGTGCTGGAGAAGATCGTCGGTGCGGTCGGCACCATCCGCGACATGAACAACCAGATCGCGACCGCGGCCGAGGAACAGAGCCACGTCGCCGAGGAGATGAACCACAGCATCACGCGCATCGCCGGCGTCGCCGAACAGAGCACGGGTGCGGCGCGGCAGACGGTATCGTCCGTGGCCGAGATCGAGCGCGAGATGGAACACCTGAGCGAACTCGCCGCCCGCTTCAAGGTGGGTTGATGCCCGCTCGGGCGGGACGACGCCGTCGTCGTCCCGCCCGGACCGCAAGCAGGTCTGCCCGTCACCCCCGCTTTCTGCTAGGCTTGCCGGCCTTCGTCTGTCCTTTTCGAGCCCCCGGACCAACCGATGCAGAACCCAAACCAGCGGATCGACTGGTCCGCCTTCCCCGACGCCAACGGCCATTTCGGGCCCTACGGCGGTCGTTTCGTGGCCGAGACGCTGATGGAGGCCATCGACGAGCTGACCGCCGCCTACGCGCGCTACGTCGGCGACCCCGAATTCCTGGCCGAGCTGGATGCCGATCTCGCGCATTACGTCGGCCGCCCGAGTCCGCTGTATTTCGCCGAACGTCTGACGCGCGAACTCGGCGGGGCGCAGGTCTGGCTCAAGCGCGAGGACCTGAACCACACCGGCGCGCACAAGGTGAACAACACCATCGGCCAGGCCCTGCTCGCCAAACGCATGGGCAAGACGCGCATCATCGCCGAGACCGGCGCCGGCCAGCACGGCGTCGCGACCGCGACGGTCGCGGCCAGGCTCGGCCTCGAATGCGTGGTCTACATGGGTGCCGAGGACGTGCAGCGCCAAGCGCCGAACGTGTACCGCATGAAGTTGCTCGGCGCCACCGTGGTGCCGGTGACCTCGGGCTCGCGCACGCTCAAGGATGCGCTCAACGAGGCCATGCGCGACTGGGTGACCAACGTCGACGACACCTTCTACATCATCGGCACCGTCGCCGGTCCGCATCCGTATCCCGCGATGGTGCGCGACTTCCAGGCCATCATCGGCCGCGAGGCGCGCGCGCAATGCCTGGAGCGCACCGGCCGGCTGCCGGACGCGCTGGTCGCCTGCGTCGGCGGTGGCTCGAACGCGATCGGCCTGTTCCATCCCTTCCTCGCCGACGCGACGGTCGCCATGTACGGCGTCGAGGCGGCGGGCTACGGGCTCGAAACCGGCAAGCATTCGGCGCCGCTCAACGCCGGACGGCCCGGCGTGCTGCACGGCAACCGCACCTATCTGATGGAAGACATGGACGGCCAGATCATCGAGACGCATTCGATCTCGGCCGGCCTCGATTATCCGGGCGTCGGCCCCGAGCACGCCTGGTTGAAGGACATCGGCCGTGCGCAGTACGTCGCCGTCACCGACGACGAGGCGATGGCGGCGTTCCATCGCCTGACGCGCTGCGAGGGCATCATCCCCGCGCTCGAATCGAGTCATGCCGTCGCGTTCGCGATGAAGCACGCACCGACGCTGGCGCAGGACGCGATCATGATCGTGAACCTGTCCGGACGCGGCGACAAGGACATCAACACCGTGGCGCGCATCGAGGGCATCACGCTATGAGCCGCATCGCACAGACCTTCGAGGCGCTCCGCACGCAGGGCCGCAGGGCACTCATTCCCTACGTCACCGCGGGCGATCCGCAGCCGGACGTGACCGTGCCGCTGATGCACGCGATGGTCGAGGCCGGCGTCGACGTGATCGAGCTCGGCGTGCCGTTCTCCGATCCGATGGCCGACGGCCCGGTGATCCAGCAGGCCTGCGAGCGCGCACTCGAACATCACGTGAGTCTCGCGCGCGTGCTGGAGATGGTGGCCACGTTCCGCAAGACCAACACCACCACACCGGTGGTGCTGATGGGCTATCTCAACCCGATCGAGGTCATGGGCTACGCCGCGTTCGCCGAGGCCGCGGCGCGGGCCGGCGTGGATGGCGTGCTGACCGTCGATCTGCCGCCCGAGGAAGGGCATGATCTCGTCGTCGCGATGAAGGACCGGGACATCGACCCGATCTTTCTGCTGGCGCCGACCAGCACGCCGGCGCGCATCGCCCGCATCTGCGAGCTGGCGAGCGGCTTCGTCTATTATGTCTCGCTCAAGGGTGTGACCGGCTCCGCCGCGCTGGACGTCGATGCCGTGGCACGCAAGGTGGCCGAGATCAAGACCGTCACCGCGCTGCCGGTCGGCGTCGGATTCGGCATTCGCGACGCGGACAGTGCCGCGGCGGTGGCGCGGGTGGCGGATGCGGTGGTGGTCGGCAGCGCGCTGGTGCGCCGCATCGCCGACAACGTCAACGACGAGACCTCAATCCGGCGTGAGGTCTGCGGCCTGCTGGCCGCGATGCGCCGTGCGATGGATGGTCCGTAGGCGCGGCGGCAGCCGCGATCGAGCGAGCCGCAAGGATCGCAGATCGTCGCATACCTGAACAACGACTCATCCAGAGGTCCGACCCATGAGCTGGTTCGAAAAACTCGTCCCCTCCCGCATTCGCACCGATGCCACCGCCAAGCGCGGCGTGCCGGAAGGCCTGTGGGTCAAGTGCGAAGGCTGCGGCGCGATGCTCTACCGCTCGGAGGTCGAGCGCAATCTCGACGTCTGCCCCAAGTGCAGCTTCCACATGCGCATGACGGCGCGGCGTCGGTTGGACAGTTTTCTCGATGCCGAGCCGCGCGAGGAAATCGGTGCCGAGGTCGAGCCGGTCGACATGCTGCGCTTCCGCGACAGCCGCAAGTACCGCGACCGCCTGATCGCGGCGCAGAAGAGCACGGGCGAGACCGACGCGCTGGTGGTGATGCGCGGCATGGTGAAGGACCTGCCGCTGGTGGCCGCGGCCTTCGATTTCAGCTTCATGGGCGGATCGATGGGTTCGGTGGTCGGCGAGCGTTTCGTGCGCGGTGCCGACGTCGCGCGCGAGCAGGGCATCCCGCTGGTCTGCTTCTCCGCCAGTGGCGGCGCGCGCATGCAGGAGGCGCTGTTCTCGCTCATGCAGATGGCCAAGACCAGCGCCGCGCTGGCGCGGCTGGCGCGCGACGGCGTGCCGTTCGTGTCGGTGCTCACCGATCCGACCATGGGCGGCGTGTCCGCGAGTCTCGCCATGCTGGGCGACGTGCACATCGCCGAGCCCGGCGCGCTGATCGGCTTCGCCGGTCCGCGCGTGATCCAGCAGACCGTGCGCGAGACCCTGCCCGAGGGCTTTCAGCGCGCCGAATTCCTGCTCGAAAAGGGTGCCGTCGACATGATCGTCGATCGCCGCGACATGCGCGATCGCATCTCGGATCTGCTGTCGATGCTGACGCGCCAGCCGGCAAACTGAAATACGCAACGATTCATACGCGCCGTAGGAGCGGCGGAAGCCGCGACGACGAGGTTCAGGATGCCATCACACCCCCGGTCGCGCCTGCCGGCGCTCCTGCGCCCATGACGGTTCACTTTCAATCTCTATCCGAATGGCTGACCTGGCAGGGCGACGTGCATCGCGGCGTCGTGCGTCTCGGCCTCGAACGCGTGCGCGAGGTGGCGTCGCGTCTCGATCTGCTCCGCCCCGGTGTTCCCGTCATCACGGTGGGCGGCACCAACGGCAAGGGCTCGGTGGTGGCGATGCTGGAGTCGATCCTGCTCGCCGCCGGCCATCGCGTCGGTGCTTTCACCTCGCCGCATATCCTCGATTACACCGAGCGCGTGCGCATCGACGGCCGGCCGGTCGCGGAGGCTGCATTGTGCGAGGTCTTCGACGCCATCGAATCGGCGCGCGGCGAGGTGGCGTTGACCATCTTTGAATACGCGGCGCTGGCCGCGCTGTGGTTGTTCCGTCGGGCAAAGGTCGATGTCGTCGTGCTGGAGGTCGGGCTCGGCGGACGCCTGGATGCGGTGAACGTCATCGACGCCGACGTGGCGGTGGTGGCCTCGATCGGTATCGATCACGTGCAATATCTCGGTCCGGACCGCGAGTCCATCGGGCGCGAAAAGGCCGGTATCTTCCGCCGCGGACGGCGCGCCATCTGTGGCGATCGCGATCCGCCGCAATCCTTGTTCGAAGCCGCGCGGGAGACCGGCGCCGACCTGGTTTGCATCGGTCGTGACTTCGATGCGCGACCGCACGCTGCACTTTGGGATTGGCGGGGTTCGCACGGCGGTCTGGAACATCTGCCGCGCCCGGCGTTGCAGGGGGTGCACCAGTATGGCAATGCGGCCTGCGTGCTGGAGGCGCTCGATGCGCTGTCATCGATCCTGCCGGTGTCGCGCGAGGCGATCGAGCGCGGTCTGCGCTCGGTGTCGCTGGCGGGCCGTTTTCAGCACTTGCGCGAAAGCCCGGCGGTCTATGTCGACGTGGCGCACAATCCGCACGCGGCGCGGTCGCTCGCGGATCAGTTGCGGGCCGAACCCTGCGGTGGGCGGACGCTGGCGGTGTTCGGCGCATTGGAGGACAAGGACGCCGCCGGGATGGTCGACGCGCTGGATGGCCTCGTCGACGCCTGGTATCTGGGTGCGATCGAGCAGGCCGGAGATGGCGGTCGGAGCGGACCGCTGGCGCCGCTGCTGGCGCGGGTCGCAGGCCGCCTCGCGGGTCGTTACCGGAGTTTCCCGACGCTTGCCGACGCCTGTCGGGCCGCGTTGGCCGATGCGCTGCCGCAGGACCGGATCGTCGCCTTCGGCTCCTTCCTGACGGTCGCGGCGGCGACGCGGTTTTTCATGCCGGCGCGAAGTGGCGGCGACGCTCCGGTATAATCGATTTCATCGTTTCAATTGCCGCGTACACACGGGGACAGGGTGGAACCAGCACTCAAACAACGTCTGGTCGGTGCCGGTGTGCTGGTCGCGCTGGCGGTGATCTTCCTGCCCATGCTGCTGGACGGTTCCGGCCGGCAGACCACCATCATGCTCGAACAGGCGGTACCGCCGCAGCCGGTATTCGATCAGCCGGCGCTGTTGCCGCCGGCGACAGAGGCAGCGACACCGAAACCCGGCACCGAATCCGCGCCGGTGCCCGAGATGCCGCCGGTGGCCGAGGAACGTCCGGTCGCGCGCGCGCTGCCGGATGAACCGGTGCCGCCGGTCGCTCCGAAACCTGCACCGAAGCCGGTGCCGCCTGCGCCGGTCGATCCGCAGCCGGCGACCGCGAAGTCGCCAGAGCCGGCCTGGGTGGTGCAGGTGGGCAGTTTCGCCGCCGAGGCCAGTGCTACGGCACAGCGCGATCAATTGCGCAAGACCGGCTTCGCCGCCTTCGTGGAAAAGGCGACGGTCGACGGCAAGACGGTGTACCGGGTTCGCATCGGGCCGGAACTCGCGCGCGAGCGGGCGGAGGCGCTGCGCGAACGTCTGCTGCGCGAGCAGAAGATCGAAGGTCTGGTGGTCAGTCATCCCTGATGCTCATGCTGCGATTCACAGACGTCTCGCGGTCGGCGGGCGACATGGCCGTTCCCCCTGGACGGCCATGTGCGCGTCTCGCGGCGGGCGATGATGCCGCATGAGCTGGGTCGACATCACCATCATCGGGCTGATCGCCGTCTCCTCGCTGATCAGCGTGTTCCGCGGCTTCGTCAAGGAGGCGTTGTCGCTCACCACCTGGGTGCTGGCCTTCGTGCTCGCGATCACTTACGCGCAGACGCTGGCGCAGCATCTGCCGCCGTCATTGTCGGACCCGATGCTGCGCGCCGCCGTCGGTTTTGCGGTGATCTTCATCGGCATCCTGGTGCTCGGCGGCGTCCTCGGCATTCTGGCCGGCATGCTGGTGCAGAAGACCGGGCTGTCCGGCACCGACCGCAGTCTCGGCGTGGTGTTCGGTTTCGTGCGCGGCGTGCTGGTGGTCGGCGTCGTGGTGCTGCTGGCCGGCGTCACGAGCCTGCCGCAGGAGCCGTGGTGGCAGGAGTCGTTCCTGATGGACCATTTCGTCCGTCTGGCGCTGTGGATGCGCGGTTTTCTGCCCGAAGACCTGCAATCGGGCTTTTCCTTTCCCTGATGCACGAGCGCGCTTGCAGGGCGCGCCCGCGAGGTAGTTCCCCATGTGTGGCATCGTCGGTATCGTGGGCCGTAGTCCCGTCAATCAGTCGATTTACGATGCGCTGTTGATGCTTCAGCACCGTGGGCAGGATGCCGCTGGCATCGTCACCTGTGACGGCGACGGCCATCTGCACCTGCGCAAGGACAACGGCCTGGTGCGCGACGTGTTCGCGACGCATCACATGCAGCGCCTGCAAGGCAACATGGGCATCGGCCACGTGCGCTATCCGACCGCGGGCTCGTCGTCCTCGGCCGAGGCGCAGCCGTTCTACGTCAACTCGCCCTACGGCATCACGCTCGGCCACAACGGCAATCTCACCAACACCCAGGCACTCAAGCGCGAGCTGTTCGAGCAGGACCGACGCCACATCAACACCGAGTCGGATTCCGAAATCCTGCTCAACATCTTCGCGCAGGAACTGCTGCGCCTGGATGGCCTGCGCATCGGTGCAGACGAGGTGTTCGCCGCAGTCAGAGGCGTGCATCGCCGCTGTCAGGGTGCCTATGCGGTGATTGCGATGATCGCCGGTCGCGGCATCGTCGGCTTCCGCGATCCCTTCGGCATCCGTCCGGTGGTGTTCGGCCAGCGCGAGACCGCCGAGGGCGTCGAATACATGATCGCCTCCGAGAGCGTCGCGCTCGATACGCTCGGTTTCTCACTCATCCGCGACCTGGAACCGGGCGAGGCGGTGTACGTCGACGTTGCCGGCAATCTGCACACGCGCCAGTGCGCCGACGACCCGCGGTATTCCACCTGCATTTTCGAGTACGTCTATTTCGCGCGCCCGGATTCGGTGATCGACAACGTGTTCGTGCACCGCGCGCGCATGCGCATGGGCAACCGCCTGGGCCAGAAGATCCTGCGCGAGTGGCCCGATCACGACATCGACGTCATCATCCCGATCCCCGATACCGGCCGCACGGTGGCGATCGAGATGGCGCACGTGATGGGCCTGAAATACCGCGAGGGCTTCATCAAGAACCGCTACATCGGCCGCACCTTCATCATGCCGGGGCAGACGCAACGACGGAAATCCGTGCGCCAGAAGCTCAATGCGATCGCCATGGAGTTCAAGGGCAAGAACGTGCTGCTGATCGACGACTCGATCGTGCGCGGCACCACCTCGCGCGAGATCGTCATGATGGCGCGCGACGCCGGCGCGCGTAAGGTCTACTTCGCTTCTGCCGCGCCGCCGATCCGTCATCCCAACGTCTATGGCATCGACATGCCGGCGGCCAACGAGCTGATCGCCCATGATCGCACCGAGGATGAGGTGTGTGCGGCCATCGGTGCCGACCGATTGATCTACCAGGATCTGCCGGACCTGATCGAGGCGGTGCGCAAGGGCAATCCGAAGCTGGCGCGTTTCGACTGTTCGGTGTTCGATGGCGATTACGTCACGGGCATCGGTCCGGATTACTTCACCGCTCTCGAAGTGCGCCGCAACGACAATGCCAAGCAGCAGCGCGAAAAGGATTACGCGGTGCTGGATCTGCACAACAACGCCTGAGAACGGAATGAACGTGCAGGCGGCGGAAGCGCTGTGCCGGGCGGAGCAGGCGCGCATCCGGCGCGATTTTCCGCGGCAGCGCAACGATCCGCTGCTGCTGGTCGACGTCGAACATCAACGACTGTACCTGTTCGGCGACGACCGGCTGCTGGCCGATTATCCGGTGTCCACCGCGCGCAACGGCATCGGCAATCGCGAGGGCAGCCATTGCACGCCGTCCGGCGTGCATCGCGTGCGCGAAAAGATCGGCGACGGCGCGCCGTCCGGCATGATCTTCCGCGGCCGCGTCGCCACCGGCGAATGCGCGACCGATTCCGTAGCCTGCGGCGACAGCGACCGCATCACCTCGCGCATCCTGTGGCTGGAAGGGCTGGAGCCCGGCATCAACCAGGGGCACGGCATCGACTCCTGCGAGCGCTACATCTACATCCACGGCACGGACGAGGAAGGCCGCATCGGCCAGCCCGTGTCGCACGGCTGTATACGCATGCGCAATGCCGACGTCATCGCGCTGTTCGACCGCGTGCCGGAGGGAGTTGCAGTGGTGATTCGCGAGACTTCGCAGTTGGTTGACAAGCCGATGACGCGGGCGTAAAGTGCGCGACTTCGCGTGGGGCCATAGCTCAGCTGGGAGAGCGCTTGCATGGCATGCAAGAGGTCGCCGGTTCGATCCCGGCTGGCTCCACCAACTGGTTTCTGGCGTGGTTGCTGATTCGATGCCAAGACTCGACAGGCTCGCCATGATCGTCGGCGGTATGGTCACCATCGTCAGTCTGGTGGCCGGTTTCGCGGCGATGTTCACCGGGGCTCAGGATGCAGCGAAGATTTTCCTGACCCTCATACCCGTCGGCTTCCTCATGCTGTTCGCCGGCTTGGTAACCGTAGTACTGTCGGGTCCGGCCAAAGGCCACATGCCGGACGACACCGACGAGAGGTTGTAAACAGCGTCCCCATCGTCTAGAGGCCTAGGACACCGCCCTTTCACGGCGGCGACTGGGGTTCGAATCCCCATGGGGACGCCA
>JAQVJI010000199.1 GCA_028695255.1 Chromatiales bacterium
CGCGTCTCGCGGACCGTTGGAACCGGGGACATCATGCCGAAACGGGGATCGGGGCCGAGTCGAGTGGTGACGAGCGTGCCGTCGGGGCGAGTGACCTGCCGTTCACCATTGAAACCGTTTCGCCGCAGTAGAGTGCTTCCGTCCGGCAGCCTGTCGGTCAGGCGTTCGTCGCCGACGGAAAGACGTTCGGTCTGGTAGTGGGTGGAACGACCCTCGGCAGAGGTGAGCGTCACCGTGTGGCCAGCCGTTTGTTCTTCCCGCGCCAGTATCCAGCCACCGCCGGCCGCGTCCTGCGTGCGGACGAGACGCCCCAGGGCATCGTAGGTATAGATCGACGCATTGCCGTTCGGCCGGATGAAGCGGGTGAGCAGGCCGTCGTTCGTGTATTCGATTCGGTGAGTATCGCCGGCAGGGTTGGCGATGCTCGCAAGATAGCCGCTGCCGCCCAGGGTCAACCGTGTGCGCTGGCCGTCTGGAGCGACAATGGCCGCAGGCAGGCCTGCGGCATCGCGTTCTATCGTGGTGACGTTGCCGTTGGCATCGGTGATGGCGATGAGGCGGTTCTCCGCATCATAGGTGAAGCGGTGAATGATCGACTGGGTGGCGGCATCCCGCGTGTCGAGATGCCGGCCCATCATGTCGAACCGGTACAACCGGCCGCCGTCCTGATCGGCAACCGTCACATCCTGCGCACTGAATCCAGGCATCGTACCCATCAGCCGGCGCACCCTTCGGTTGGACGAGTCAGCGAGATAAATCTCACCGAAGGGTCCGAAAGCGATTTCCGTTCCACCGATCCTCGCGTCGGTCGCAACGCTGCTGTCGGCGAGCGAATTGCCGCCACCGGCGACGGTCCGAATGATCCCATTCATCGTGACGGCACGGATGCGGCGATTGTCGATGATGTCCGCGATGGCGACGACGCCGTCTGGACGGACGGCGACACCACTCACCCTTCCCATGCAGGCCGCCGTCGCGAGCCCGCCGTCGCCCGAGAAGCCGTTGCATCCGCTCCCCGCCACGCGTCGGATGATGCCATCCTTGCTGACATGAAATATCGAGTAGTTGTGGGAGTCGATGTAGATGTCTCCATCCGGACCGACGGCGACGTCGTACAGCCGGTCGATGCGCGCATTGACAGCGGGTCCGCCGATGCCGCCGATGCCGCTTGAACCATTGCCTGCAACCGTGCGAATGATCCCGTCAGGCCCGATGCGGCGCACCCGGTGCGTTCTGAAATCCGCCACGTACAGGCTGCCGTCGGGCGCCGCCGCGAGCCCTCGCAGATTGATAAAGCTCGCCTCGGTCGCCGGACCGCCGTCGCCCGCGAAGGCACTGGCACCGTTCCCGGCAACGTGATGGACCGTTCCGTCCGGATCTGCCCGGAAGATTTGGGGTCCACCGTTGCGGCTGGTGAAGTACACGGAGCCATTCGCGTCGACGGCCAGATTCCATATTCCCGAGCGGCCTTCCGTGCCAGGAACGGTGGTGATAACCCCCTGCGGGTCGATCTTGCGTACGCGATCGTCGGCCGCGATGAAGATGGAACCATCCGGCGCCACGGCAACGTCGTATGGACCATTGATTCCCGCATTCAGTGCGGATTCCCCATCACCCGTATTTCCGCCCGAACCGTTGCCGGCGGCGGTCTCGATCACGGCGCCAAAGGCACGTGAACTCACCCATCCGCCTGACCCATACATCAGCAGCCCATCGTTGACGTCGTAGCTGTGCCGAATGTCCAGCTCCCATCCGCCCATATCTTCAGATGGGACAAAGGGACTGCTGACAGTCGTCATCGTGGTCTGCCAGTAGGTGATTTCCATCCGACTGCGGTCACCCACGACCACACTGCCGCCGGCACCGCTTCCACCCGTCGAGTTGGACGCCTGTGCAAAGGCCTGGGCAAAGTTGGAAGGACGATAGTAGACCACCCCATAGACATACCCGATACGCACCGTAGCGGATTGACGCCCCTTCACTTCGCGCCCATATGCATCGCGGCCATCCCAAACAAACGTCATCTGCTGATTGGGTGCAGCAGGAAAGATTTGTCGGTGTACCTGACCTGCAATGGTCACTTCCAGTTCGATGCGTTTCAGGCTGTCCGGAACGGTGGTGCCACTCAGCGGAATGTCCAGCGTATAGGCGGCACGACGTCCCGGCACACGATTGCTGCGATAGTTCAACGTGAACGGCGTCCCCGCGATCGGCAGCGTTTCGCCCAGCACCTGATTCTGGCACTCGATGATCGAACCGCAGTTCAAGGTCGGGTCGTCGACATTGTCGTCCGTCGTCGGGGGCGACTGGCCCGGTGGCGTGGCGTCGGGTGGAGGCCCGTACGGCCAGTTGCAGTCCCAGGGCGTGAAGTGCGTAATGGGCGTACGCCACAGGCTCTGGCCAGGTTGGTACATTTCCGCCAGGCGACGGCGCTCTTCCAGCGTGATGCCGAGCGCACTCAGGGCGGCCTCGTCGGCCGGCTGTCCGCTGCCGGTCAGATCGAGATCGGCCAGCCCGCTGGTGATCGACAGGATACCGATGACACGGCCATTGTCGGAGGGAATCCAGGCCGCTTTCTCGCGGTCGTACCAACCGGCCGGCACCACGCCACCGACAGGGAAGGCGAGGAAGTTTTCCACGTAGAACGCCACCGGCCGGTCGAAATCGACGCGCGCGGCACCGGCGGCGATGGCCTCGTCCACCGACAGTTCCACCGCATAGGTGTAACCGCTCATCGGCGGCAGTTCGCCCGGCATCGCCTGCGGACCGTTCGCCCCGACCGTGTACTCGGTCGCGCGCACATGCATGGTATCGAGCTGGCGTTCACTGCCATCGGGTAGCCGTAATGTTGCACTGGTGCCCGCGGGGAAGATCAACGTCGCCTGACGTTCACCGTCCGTATCCGACGACTGACTGCCGCGCGCGATCTGCATCGGCGCTGCCTCGCCCAACGCGACCAACGATACGACGGGATCGAGCGGTACCAGCGCGACGTCGGGAGCGGAAACGTAATCCCGCCACGGGACGTTCACCTTGCGCTGCGCTGGCAGGAACCCTTCGCGCACGTAATCGATGGTCAGCCATCCCCCACCATTGACGGCGAGATCGAACTCGCCGTTGGACCGGCTGAGCGTCTGCCCCAGTTCCGGACGGTCCTTGATCGAAACGGCGACGCCGGACAACGGCTCACCACTACGATCGATCACCCGACCACGTATCACCGCGACACGACGCGGCTCGATCGTGCCGGATGCGACACCGGTCTGGATCGGATTGGCACCCGTATAGAGAAACGCCACGGCCTCGTGCATGGGCGTAATGGCATTCGGTGCAAGCGGAGGTGCGATGGCGGCGGGTGACGGCGGAAGGCCGGCACCGAAATCGACCGGCAAACTGTCATTGCCGGCCGCGTCACGCACCGTGATGAGCAGGCCGTCACCCGACAAGGTCTCGATGCGGATCGTGAACGCGCCTTCGGCATTGGCTTTGACGCTGACCGAGGTACCCGTGCGTAGATTGGTGACGATGACACTGGCACCGGCCTCGACACTGCCCGCCGCACCGCTGATCGTCGTCGTTCCATCATCGTTCGCAGCGAACGTGAGCAACTCGGCACGGACGGGTTCTGGAGGCACGGTATCCAGTTCGAGGTTCAACGGACGCTCGGACCGATTGCCGGCTCGATCGACCGCCGTCAGTACGAACGAATTCGAGCCCTCCTTCAGCATCAGCGACTTCTGGAACCGTAGTGTGGCGTCGAGCGAAAGAGACTCACCATTCAGGGCAAGCGTCGCCGGTTCGCTGACTTCTCCTACGAGTAGTTGTTGGGTGTGGTTGGTGATAAGACCGTCGTTCGGGCTGGTTACCGAAATGATCGGCGGCGTGGTGTCGACCGTGACGTCGATCGATGCGTCCGGACTCGTGTTGCCGGCACGATCGGCAATGCGCGCCGTCAGGCGATGACTGCCTTCGGGCAGGTCGACCAGGCATTGCGCGAGGTTGCCGCTGTGACTGCATGCGGCCGGGTGTGGAGTGCCGTCGCGCTCGAAACTCAGCGTGTCGGGATCGATGCCGCGACCGGGATCGTCGTAGGCGACGAGCAGTGGGACGGCACTGGTGTCGAGATAGCTTTGGTCCGGCGGTTCGACGATGGCGAGCGTGGGCGGCCAGGTGTCGGCGTACAGACCGAGCGCGTGGACGGCACTTTGGCTGGGCAGTGCCTGTTGATGCAGCAGGTTGCCGCTCGGATCGAGGTGCAGCAGCCAGCCGGCGATGCCGATCCAGACGCTGGCATTGCGCGGATCGGCGACGAGCGCGTCGATCGGGCCGGCGTGGCCGATCTGTGCCAGTGCGAGGTCGTAGCCGATGCTGCCGTCGGCTTGCAGATGGCGCAGGCGGTCGTCGTGCGCCAACCATAACCCGCTGTGACCATCGCCGTCGAACAACGTCGATGCCGGTACGCTGAAGCCGGCTTCGGGTTCGCCGTTGCCGGCATGGCGATGGACCTGTCCCGGTGCCAGCAGCCACAGCTTGCCGGCGACCGGGTCGAAGCGCAGCGACAGTTGTTCCGCCGGCGCGGGCAGCGTAAGCGTGCTCAGGATGTTGCCCTGGGTGTCGACGCCGTGGATGGCCTCCGGCGTCAGCAGCCAGAACGGTACCTCACCATTGCCGGCGACGGCGGCCAGCACGGGTGCGCCGAGGTCGAAGCCGCCGGCATCCGAGATTTCCAGGTCCTGAATCTGCGCGAGTTGCGAGCCCTGTACCTGCCACGGCTCGCCGGTCGCGGGTTCGAGCAGCCAATGCGCGACCGGCGTGTTCGGCAGCGTACGTTCCTCGATGGCTTCGAGGCTGCCGTCCAGGGCGTACTGGTGCAATGCGTCGGGATGATGCAGGAACAGCCGGTT
>JAQVJI010000028.1:0-5357 GCA_028695255.1 Chromatiales bacterium
ACGGCATTGGTTTTCCCGGCGTCCCCAGCGCGCTCAGCGAGAGCAATATCTTTTCTCTGTGTCTTCTGTGGCCAGATCATTTTTTCGTTCCAGGAGTGAAAACACGATGAAAGGCGGTATCGGCAATCTCATGAAGCAGGCCCAGCGCATGCAGGAGCAGATGCTCAAGGCGCAGGAGGAGATCGCGTTGATGGAGGTCACCGGCCAGTCCGGCGGCGGTCTCGTGAGCGTGACCGTCAACGGCAAGCACGAGGCCAAGCGCGTGAGCATCGACCCGAGCCTGTTCGGCGACGACCGCGACATGCTCGAAGACCTCATCGCCGCGGCCTTCAACGACGCCGTGCACAAGCTGGAGAGCGAGACCAAGGAGCGTTTCGCGGGCGTCACCTCGGGGCTGAATCTGCCGCCGGGCATGAAGCTGCCGTTTTGAGCATCGACGTCCGATGTCCGACTCATCCCTGCTCGCGTCGCTGATCGAGGCGCTGCGCTGCCTGCCGGGCGTCGGGTCACGCTCGGCGCAGCGCATGGCCTTCCATTTGCTCGAACGCGACCGCGAAGGCGCGCTGCGCCTGTCCGATCGCCTGCGCGAGGCGGTCGAGCGCATCGGCCATTGCAAGGTCTGCCGCACCCTCACCGAACTCGAGATCTGCCGCATCTGCGCCGATCCCGGCCGTCAGCGCGACACGCTGTGCGTGGTCGAAACGCCGGCCGAGGTGCTCGCGATCGAGCAGGCCACCGGCTACCGCGGCCTGTACCACGTGCTGATGGGCAGACTCTCGCCGCTCGACGGCATCGGCCCCGAGGAACTCGGGCTGGATCGTCTGGAAGAACGCCTGGCGTCGGGCGAGATTCGCGAGGTGATCCTCGCCACCAACACCACCGTCGAAGGCGAAGTCACCGCGCACTACATCGGCGAAATGGCCAAGACCCACGGTGCCCGCACCACCCGCATCGCCCACGGCGTACCGCTCGGCGGCGAACTCGACCACGTCGATCGCGGCACGCTGTCGCACGCCTTCGAGGGACGGCGGGAGTATTGAGCCACCGCGCGGCTCAGTAGCGCAGAAAATGTTCCCGGTAATGCCGCAGTTCGGCGATCGATTCGCGGATGTCGTCGAGCGCCTGGTGGCGTGATTCCTTCTTGAGCGATTGCACGAGGTGCGGCGCCCAGCGCCGCGCGAGTTCCTTCACCGTGCTCACGTCCAGGTTGCGGTAGTGGAAATAGGCTTCCAGCTCGGGCATGCAGCGCGCCATGAAGCGGCGATCTTGACAGATGCTGTTGCCGCACATCGGCGAGCCGCGCTGCGGCACGTACTGGCGCAGGAATTCGATGGTGGCGGTCTCGGCATCGGGTTCGGTGTGGAGGCTGTTGCGGACGCGGTCGATCAGGCCGGACTGGCCGTGGGTCTTCCGGTTCCACTCGTCCATGCGCGACAGTACGTCGTCCTTCTGGTAGATGGCGATGACCGGGCCTTCGGCCAGTACGTTGAGGTCCTTGTCGGTGACGATGGTGGCGATCTCGATGATCAGATCGGTCGAGGGGTCGAGTCCGGTCATTTCCAGATCGACCCAGATCAGGTTGTCGGGATTCTGCGCCATGAGGGATTTCCTTGGGGTCTGTGATCGTTTCTGCGGGCAGCAGTGTAACACCACCCATTTCGTCGATCCGTCGCTTCGGCATGTCCATGCCGGCACGCCGCCGGGCGTTCCGTTACACTCATGGCATCGAAGACAGGATCGGAGAATAAAGACATGAATCATCTGAATCGTTGCGGTATTGCCGCGTCGTTCGCGGTCGTCCTTGCGTTCCCCGCGGTGCAGGCCGCCGACGTCAAGCATGGTCAGGCGTTGTACGAGAAGAACTGCGTCAGTTGTCATGACGCGAGCGTCTTCACCCGGCCCGACCGGCGCGTCAAGTCCTACGATGCCCTGGTCACCCAGGTGCATCGTTGCGATACCGCCATCGGACTCAAGTGGTTCGACGAGGACGTGATGTCGGTGGTCGAATTCCTGAACCAGAACTACTACAAGTTCCAGCGTTGACGGGCATGGCGATCTCGCCCCCCAACAACGCCCCCAACAAAATGAAAGTCGCGCCATGTCCGCCCCTCACCCCGACCCTCTCCCGCGGGGAGGGTGTCCTGTGAGGTGTCGCTACGCGACTTTCACGTTAAACGGAGACGGTTATGAGCGATCTCGCGAAGAAACACTGCAAACCCTGCGAAGGCGGCGTCGCCCCGCTGACGGCCGATCAGGCGCGTGCGATGATGAAGGGGATGGCGCCCGAGTGGACGATCGATGGCGACGGCAAGTCGATCAGCCGGACCTTCAGCTTCAAGAATTATTTCGAGACGATGGCGTTCGTGAATGCCTCGGCCTGGATCTCGCATCGTGAGGACCATCATCCGGACCTCGAGGTCGGCTACAGCAAATGCCTTGTGCGCTACACGACGCACGCCATCGGTGGATTGTCGGAGAACGACTTCATCTGCGCGGCCAAGATCGACGCCCTGATGTCGATCTGATGTCCGGCCGCAAACGGCACACGGCGGAGGAGACCCGCACCGGCGACGACCGGCGCGGGCGCATCGTCACCCGCTACGGTGCCGAGATGCTAGTGGAAGACGAGGGCGGGCTGTTGCATCGCTGTACCGCCCGCCGACGGTTGGAACATGCGGTCTGCGGCGATCGCGTGCGCTGGCAGCCGGCGGAGCAGGGCAACGACATCGTCACCGCGATCGAGCCGCGCCACAACGTGCTGGAACGGCCCGATCACGCCGGGCGCGCCAAACCGCTGGCTGCCAACATCGATCGTCTGCTCGTGGTGCTGGCGGCCGAACCGCCGCCGAGCGGCGAACTGGTCGACCGCTATCTGGTGGCGGCGATGATGCTCGACGCCCATGCCGCCATCGTCGTCAACAAGTGCGACAAGGGGCTGGGTGCGGCGGAGGTTCTGGTGAACGAGTTCCGCGCGCTCGGTTGCCCGGTGCTGGAAACGAGCGCCGCTACCGGCAAGGGCATCGCGGCATTGGCCGACCTGATGGGCGGCGGCACCAACATCCTGGTCGGCCAGTCCGGCGTCGGCAAATCCTCGCTGGTCAAGGCGCTGCTGCCGGACATCGACATCCGCATCGGTGACCTGTCGCTCGCCAGCGGCGAGGGCCGCCATACCACCACCGCCGCCACGCTGTATCACCTGCCCGACGGCGGCGATCTGATCGACTCCCCCGGCGTGCGCGACTTCATGCCCGCATCGCTCGATACGGCGGCCGTGCACCGCGGCTTCGTCGAGATCGCGGCGCTGGCCGCCGATTGCCGTTTCGCGGATTGCTCGCATCGCAACGAGCCCGGCTGTGCCGTGCGCCAGGCGGTGCAGGAGGGCAGGGTCAGTGAACGTCGCTACGCCAGCTATCTGGCGCTGCTGCGCGAAACGGCGGAGGCGAGGCGTTGACGACCGGGCCTCAGCCCGGCGGCCAGTTCATCGAGCGTCCACCGAGCAGGTGGACGTGGACATGGAACACCGTCTGTCCGCCGTCGGCGTTGCAGTTGATGACGGTGCGATAACCCGCTTCGGCCAGTCCTTCCTGTTCCGCGACCATCTTCGCCGCCAGCAACAGCCGGCCGAGCAGTTGCACGTCTTCCGGCGCGACGTCGTTCAGGGTCGCGATGTGGCGGCGCGGGATGATCAGCACATGCACCGGCGCCTGCGGATTGAGATCGCGAAAGGCCAGCACGTCCTCGTCCTGATAGACGATGTTGGCCGGGATCTCGCCGGCGGCGATGCGGCAGAAGATGCAGTCGGTCATGGTGGTCTCCGTTGTTGCAGGCCGGGAAATGGCCGAAGGGTAGCAAATGCGTGTGGTTGGGGGACGGCCTTCGCCCTCACCCTGAAGGCGTGTTCAACTGAACGCCTCACACCTCGATCGGCGTATCGGGCGCGTTGCCCCAGTCCGACCAGGAACCCGGATAGCCGCGCACGCGCCGGAAGCCCAGGTGCTTCAGCATCACCCAGGTGTGGGCCGAGCGGTGGTGGCTGTGGCAGTAGACGACGACCTCGCGTTCCGGCGTGACTCCGAGCGTGGCCAGTTCCTCCAACAATGCGTCGCGCGGACGCAGGCGCAGGTTGCGCGCGGTGTCCATCGCGCGGGTCCATTCGAAATGCACGGCGCCGGGGATGTGGCCAGCGCGTTCGGCGCGTTTGTCCGTGCCCGCATATTCGCCGGCACTGCGGGTATCGAGCAGGCACACGCCAGGGTCGTCGAGATGGGCGAGGATCCAGGTGCGGTCGGCGATCTCGTCTTCCACGAAACGTGGTGTGAAGTCGGTGGGGGTGGCGCCGGCCGGTGCACGGTCGAGCAGATGCCCCTCGTTGGCCCAGGCGTGCAGGCAGCCATCCAGCAGCGAAAGCCGTGTGTGACCCCAGGCGGCAAGCGTCCACAGCAGCCGTCCGGCACGTCCGCCGCCTTCGTCGTCGTAGGCGACGACGTGCGTGTCGGGTCCGATGCCGAGGCGGCCGCACAGGGCGTGTACCTGTTCGGCCGGCGGCAGCAGACCCATCACCGGCGGCCGCATGGCGACGATCTCGGGATAGTTGACGTGGACCGCGCCCGGCACGTGAAGCTGAGCATAGATCTCGGGTTTGCACAGATCGACGATCAGCAGATCGGGTTCGTGCAGGCGCGATTCCAGGTCTGCCGGATCGACGATCAGCGGGAAGCGGGCGGCGGCGTTCATGTTGCGGGATCGATTGTGGGTGTCGGTACGGTCTGAAAGATGATCGATCCGGCGCGGTCGAAGCCGGGCGGCTCGAGGATGGTGCTGACGTGATCGAGCCGCGGATCGGTGTCCGGATGATCGAGCGTGTAGTGCAGACCGCGGCTCTCGTGGCGCGAGATCGCAGAGGCGATGATGATGTCGGCCACCAGCGCCAGATTGCGCAGTTCGATCAGGTCGTTGGTGACGCGGAAATGGCGGTAGTACTCGTCGATTTCGCTCAGCAGCAGGTCAATGCGATGACGCGCGCGTTGCAGGCGCTTGGTGGTGCGCACGATGCCGACGTAGTCCCACATGAAGCGGCGCAGTTCGTCCCAATTGTGGGCCACCACCACCTCTTCGTCGGAGTCGGTGACGCGGCTTTCGTCCCAGGCCGGGATGGTATCGGTTGCCCCGGTCTCGGTGGCGCGGGCCTGGATGTCCTGGCCGGCAGCGCGGGCGAACACCAGGCATTCGAGCAGTGAATTGCTGGCCATGCGGTTGGCGCCGTGCAGGCCGGTGAAGGCGGCTTCGCCGATCGCGTACAGGCCATCGAGGTCGGTGCGTGCGTGCAGGTCGGTCACCACGCCGCCGCAGGTGTAATG
>JAQVJI010000028.1:5457-19813 GCA_028695255.1 Chromatiales bacterium
CGGCGGTGACTGTGGCCACCCTCGCGGGTGAGGTGGAGATGACTGCTGCCGTCCGGTCCTTCCTCCTGCGTGAACGGTACGCCCATGTCGAGCAGCCACTGGATGCTGGCAGGCCCGTTCTCGACCGTGTAGCGCACGACCGTCTCGTCGCACAGGCCGGCGCCGGCCTGCAACGTGTCCTGGACGTGGGCATCGAGGGAATCCTTGTCGTCGAGGACGGCGGAGACGCCGCCCTGGGCGTAGAGGGTGCTGCTCTCCGTGATGGGCCCCTTGCTGAGTACCGCGACGCGCAGGTCGCGCGACAGGTGCAGCGCGAGCGTGAGACCGGCGGCGCCGCTGCCGAGGATCAGGACGTCGTGCCGATGTTCGGCCTGCGCCGGGGTGTTTGCTTGTGGGGGCTTCATGTTATCGGTTATTTTGTCACAGTTTTTTGAGGTGCAGGCGGCCAGCAGTTCATCTGCCTGAGCCTCGGCACGCGTCTGCCAGACCTCCCGGCAGCGGCGGAGCCCGGCGTCCGTAACGGTGCCGCTGTTGCCTGAATTTTTCCCGAGCTCGGCAGAACTTACAGAGCTTCCACCGGTCAATCGCAGGTAGGGCAAGGGAGGTGCCCGGAGGAGTATGCCCGAATGGGCAACAAGATTTCTGATGAGGAGCTGGTCCGACGTGTACAGAGCGGGGACAAGGCTGCGTTCGATGCTCTGGTGCGCAAGTACCAGCACAAGATCGTCAACCTGGTTTCTCGGTACGTGCGCGAACCTTCCATGTCGCTGGATGTCACCCAGGAGGCCTTCATCAAGGCCTATCGGGGTCTTGCCAATTTCCGGGGCGAGAGCGCGTTCTACACCTGGCTGTACCGCATCGCCATCAACACGGCCAAGAATTATCTGGTCTCGAACAGCCGTCGCACGCCCGACTACGAGATCGACGTCCAGGACGCCGAGCAACTGGCCGGCGAATCCGCGCTCAAGGAATACGCGACGCCGGAGCGCGAGCTGCTGACGGAAGAGATTCAGAACACCGTCGCCGGGGCCATTGCCGACCTGCCCGAGGATCTGCGCGTCGCGATCACCCTGCGTGAGTTGGAAGGCATGAGCTACGAAGAGATCGCCCAGACCATGGGCTGCCCGATCGGTACCGTGCGTTCGCGCATTTTCCGGGCGCGCGAGGCCATCGACCGAACCCTGCGTCCGTTGCTTGACTGACCCCTGCATCATCCATAGAGACCGACACCCATGAACGTGAGCAAAGAAGAGTTTCTCTCCGCGATGGTGGACGACGAGGCCGATGCCTTCACCGCCCGCCGCCTGGCGGCCGAGTTGGCCGGCAGCGCCGAGGAGCGAGCGCGATGGGGACGCTATCACGTGATCGGCGAGGCCATGCGCGGCGATCTGTTCAAGGGCATGCCGGTCGATTTCAGCGATCGCGTGATGGCGGCGTTGGACGACGAGGAACCCTTGCAAGTGCCGATATCGGCAGTGCGTTCCAAGGGCATGCGCTACAGGCCGGCGATCGGCATCGGCGTCGCGGCCTCGGTGGCGGTAGCCGTGCTGGTCGGAGTGCAGACGATGGTGACGCAGGCGCCGGATCCGGTGAATCCCGTCGTCGCCACGGTCGGTTCCGCACCCGAAGTGCTGGCGGTGGATCGCCTGCCGCCGCAGACGCTGGCTCAGGTCGCAGTCGGCGCTTCAGCCACCGAGGCGGTGCCGTCCGACCGGCGTCTTGCCGAGCAGCGCCAGATGGATGCGCGACTCAATAGCTATATCGTCAATCATGCAGAGCACGCCTCCCAGCACGGGCTCATCCCCTACGTGAGGGCGGTCGGCTACGAGGACGGTCAGTGAGATGCCGGTGAAGGATCGGATGGGCGTACGTATTCTGTTCGTTTTCCTGTCGTTGTTGCTGTCGCAGGTGGCGTGGGCGGCGGATGACGCCACCCGTCTGCTGGAACGCATGAGTCATGCGGTGGAGAACCTCAATTACGAGGGCACCTTCGTCTATATCCACGGTCGGCGCACCGAGACGATGCAGATCATCCACGGCCAGGACGGCGGCATCAAACGCGAACGCCTGCTGTCTCTCACGGGCGAACCGCGGGAGATCGTCAAGGACGATCAGGTTCTGACCTGCATCTATCCGGGCACCCGGTCGGTGGTGGTCGAACCGCGTCGCAACCGTCTGGGGCTGCCGGCGGTACTGCCCGATCGTCACGCCAGCCTGTCCGCCCACTACGAACTGAAGCTCGGCGAGCCACGGCGCGTCGCCGGCATTCTCTGCCGCATCGTCGACATCGTGCCGCGCGATGCGCTGCGCTACGGTCACCGTCTGTGCATCGACGAAAGATCGGCGATGTTGCTGATGTCCGAGATGCTGGACCACGAACAGCGGGTGATCGAGCAGTTCATGTTCACGAGCATCGGTTTCCCGAGCGAGATCCCGCGTGCGCGTTTCGAGCCGGTGACCGGCGGCGAGGGCTTCACGACCTATCGCGTGGAATCCGGACAGACCGATACGCAGCAGCCGGATCCCGCCTGGCACATCCAGACGTTGCCGGCGGGTTTCGAGCTGACATCCAACACCCGTCGTTCGATGGCCTCCAGCCAGAGCCCGGTTCAGCACATGATCCTGACCGACGGCCTGGCTTCGGTATCGGTGTTCATCGCACGCCCCGAATCACTGGACGACATGACCCACGGCTCGACGCGCGCCGGCGCACTGCATGCCTATGCGCTGCCGGTGGCGGATCATCAGGTGACGGTGGTCGGCGAGGTGCCGATGCAGACGGTACGCATGATCGGCGAGTCGGTGACGTATCGGGGTGCCCGGTGATCGAAGAAACCGCACGCGTGGTGGCAGTGGGCGACGGTCACGTCTGGGTCGAGGCCGAGCGCAAGTCGGCCTGCGGCAGTTGTTCGGTCAACAAGGGTTGCGGCACCAGTGTGCTCGGCAAGCTGTTCGGCGGACGCCATGCGCAGTTGCGGGCGATCGACCCGATCGGCGTCGGACTCGGGGACGAGGTCGTCCTCGGCGTGCGGGAGGATGCGCTGGTACGCGGGTCGCTCGCGGTGTATGCGGTCCCGTTGCTGGCGCTGGTGGCTGGCGCGCTGATCGCGGCGCTGTTGTTGCCCGCGGCACCCGCATCCGAACCCTGGATCGCGCTCGCCGGCTTGGCCGGTTTCGGCAGCGGGCTCGGCTGGTTGCGCTGGTTCGGCAACCGCATCAGCCGCGATCCGCGTTATCAGCCCGTCGTATTGCGGCGGATTCATCGGATTCACGTCCCCGGCGATGGCGTCCTTGCGCCCTGATTTGTCATAATCCCCCGTTCTGCGGTTTTGCTATGGAGCCCCTCATGAAGAGCGTGGCACTGATCACCTACGTGCGTCGTTTGTCCCTGCTGCTGTTGATCCTGTCGGCGTTGACCCCGCTGCTGGCCGGAGCCAGTGCTGCACGTACGGTCGGCGGCCTGCCGGATTTCGTGCCGCTGGTGGAGGCCAACAGCCCGGCGGTGGTCAACATCAGCACCACTCGCAAGCCTACGGCCACGCGTCCGACCTTGCCCGATTTCGACATCCCGGACGAGGGCGCTCTGGGCGAGCTGTTCCGCCGTTTCTTCGGCGAGGGCGGCGGCATGGTCCCGCCCGAAGACCTCGACATGACCTCGCTCGGCTCCGGCTTCATCGTGTCGAGCGACGGCTATCTCATCACCAATCATCACGTGGTCAAGGACGCCGACGAGATCATCGTGCGTCTCTCCGATCGGCGCGAGTTCAAGGCCCGGCTGGTGGGTTCGGACACCAAGAGCGACATCGCCGTGCTCAAGATCGAGGCCGGCGACCTGCCGGTACTCAGGCTCGGCAACTCCGCCAGTCTCAAGGTCGGCGAATGGGTGCTGGCCATCGGCTCGCCGTTCGGCTTCGACCATTCGGTCACCGCCGGCATCGTGAGCGCCAAGGGGCGCAGCCTGCCGCGCGAAAACTACGTTCCGTTCATCCAGACCGACGTCGCCATCAATCCCGGCAATTCCGGCGGACCGCTGTTCAACATGAAGGGCGAGGTGGTCGGCATCAACTCGCAGATCTACAGCCGCACCGGTGGATTCATGGGCCTGTCGTTCGCGATTCCGATCGAAGTGGCAATGGACGTGGTCGAGCAGATCAAGACCAAGGGGCGCGTCAGCCGCGGCTGGCTGGGCGTACTGATCCAGGAGGTGACGCGCGAACTGGCGGAATCCTTTGGCATGAGCCGCCCGTCGGGTGCGCTGGTGGCGCGCGTGCTGCCGGACAGCCCGGCCGAAAAGGCAGGCATCAAGGTCGGCGACGTGATCCTGTCCTTCAATGGGGTCGAGGTACCGAGTTCCGCCGCGCTGCCGCCGATCGTCGGCCGCACGCGGGTGGGTGAGCCGGTCCGGCTGCAAGTCATGCGCGAAGGCAAGCCGCTGACGCTCAAGGTCACCATCGGTGAACTGCCGGAGGACGAACCGGCGGTGGCGGCCGCAGGAGAATCGGCGATGCCGCCCCCCAGCAGCAGCGTCCTCGGCATGACCGTGGAGGCCATACCGCAGGAGCTGCGTCAGGCGCTCGACCTCGGCGAGGGCGGCGTGCTGGTGCGCTCGGTCGACGGTCCGCCGGCCCGCGAGGCGGGCATACGCAATGGCGACGTCGTCACCATGATCAACAACAAGAATGTGGAAGGCCCGCAGCAGTTCGTCGACATGGTGCGCAACCTGCCGAAGGGCAAGCCCGTGCCAGTCTTGGTGCAGCGGCGCCAGGGACCGGTATTCCTGGCCATCAAGGTGCCGGAGTAAGCCGCTCCGCGCGGCAGTTCCACCGAGTTTCCCGTCATGACCACGCAGCCGGAACACCGCGGGGCGGCCCGTCTGGTGACCGTGTACTCGCGCGAGGGTTGTCATTTGTGCGAGGCGCTGCTGGCCCGCCTCGACGCACTGCGCGACGAACTGGACTTCGAGGTCGAGGTGGTCGATATCGATGCCCGCGCGCCGCTGGCGCGGCGTTTCAACGACAAGGTGCCGGTGGTGGCCGTGGACGGGGATATCCTGTGCTGCCATCGACTGGATGAAAAACTTCTGAGACTGACACTGGCCGATGACGCGCCCACAGAGCCATATCCGTAATTTCTCCATCATCGCCCATATCGACCACGGCAAGTCGACCCTGGCCGACCGCCTGATCCAGATCTGCGGCGGCCTGTCCGAGCGCGAGATGGCCGAGCAGGTGCTGGACTCGATGGACCTGGAGCGCGAGCGCGGCATCACGATCAAGGCGCAGAGCGTGTCGCTCGACTTCCGGGCCGCCGACGGCGAGGTCTACGAACTCAATTTCATCGATACCCCGGGGCACGTCGACTTCTCCTACGAGGTGTCGCGTTCGCTCGCCGCCTGCGAGGGCGCGCTGCTGGTGGTCGATGCCTCGCAGGGCGTGGAGGCGCAGAGCGTCGCCAATTGCTACACCGCCATCGAGCAGGGTCTGGAGGTGCTGCCGGTCCTGAACAAGATCGATCTGACCTCGGCCGATCCCGACCGCGTGACGAAGGAGATCGAGGAGATCATCGGCATCGAGGCGCGGGATGCGGCGCGCGTCAGTGCCAAGACGGGGCTCGGCGTCGACGACCTGCTCGAACGCCTGGTGCACGGCATTCCCCCGCCGGCGGGCGCTTCCGATGCGCCGCTGCGTGCGCTGATCATCGATTCCTGGTTCGACAATTATCTGGGCGTGGTGGTGCTGGTGCGGGTGGTGGACGGCGAAATTCGTCCGCGGCAAAAGATCACGGCGATGTCGATCGGTCGCAGCTATCAGGTCGACAAGGTCGGCGTGTTCACGCCCAAGCCGACCGAGCGCGAGGTGTTGTCCACCGGCGAGGTGGGTTTCGTGATCGCCAGCATCAAGGACATCGGCGGTGCCAGGGTCGGCGATACCTTCACCAGCACCGATCGTCCCGCCGCGGCGCCGCTGCCCGGTTTCAAGGAGATCCAGCCGCGCGTGTTCGCGGGCATCTTCCCGGTCAGTGCGGACGACTACAACGACCTGCGCGAGGCGCTCGACAAGCTGACGCTGAACGATGCGTCCCTGCACTACGAGCCTGAGACCTCGCAGGCGCTGGGATTCGGTTTCCGCTGCGGTTTTCTCGGCATGCTGCACATGGAGATCATCCAGGAGCGGCTGGAACGCGAATACGATCTCGACCTCATCACGACCGCGCCCACGGTGGTGTACCAGGTCGAGACCACCAAAGGCGAGATCATCCAGATCAACAACCCGGCCGAGCTGCCGCCGGTCAACGTCATCAAGGAAGTGCGCGAGCCGATCATCAATGCCAACATCCTGGTGCCGCAGGACTACCTCGGTGCCGTGATGACGCTATGCATCGAGAAGCGCGGCGTGCAGACCAAGATGCAATACATTGGCACCCAGGTCGCCCTGTCCTACGACATGCCGATGTCCGAGGTGGTGCTCGATTTCTTCGACCGCCTGAAGTCGGTCAGCCGCGGCTATGCCTCCTTCGACTACCAGCTCGTGCGTTTCCAGCCGGCACCGCTGGTGAAGGTGGACCTGCTGATCAACGGTGAGCGCGTTGACGCGCTGTCGGTGATCGTGCATCGCGATCAGGCCGAACGGCGCGGGCGCGAGCTGGCGGAAAAGATGAGCGAACTGATTCCGCGTCAGATGTTCGAGGTGGCGATCCAGGCGGCCATCGGCTCCAAGGTGATCGCCCGCACGACGGTCAAGGCGATGCGCAAGAATGTGCTGGCCAAGTGTTACGGCGGCGACATCTCGCGCAAGCGCAAGCTTTTGGAAAAGCAGAAGGCGGGCAAGAAGCGCATGAAGCAGATCGGCCGCGTCGAGGTGCCGCAGGAGGCCTTCCTCGCGGTGTTGCGGGTCGACAAGTAGCCATGCGGCGGATGGCAATACATCTCAATGACCGGAGAGACCGGTGAGGAATACCGACTGATGTCATTCAATCTCGAACTGATTCTGGTTCTGGGCACCCTGATCACCGGATTGGTGTGGGCGCTGGACGTGTTCTGGTGGCGTCGCCGTGACGAGAAACGGTCGCGCGAACCCTGGTACGTCGAATACGCCCGTTCGTTCTTCCCGGTGTTTCTGATCGTGCTGCTGCTGCGTTCCTTCGTGGTGGAACCGTTCCGCATCCCCTCGGGATCGATGATGCCGACCTTGCTGGTGGGGGACTTCATTCTGGTGAGCAAGTTCAGTTACGGTATCCGCCTGCCGGTCGTCAACGTGAAGGTGCTGAACACCGGCGAGCCCAGGCGCGGCGACGTGATGGTGTTCCGCTATCCGCGCAATCCGAAGGAGGACTACATCAAGCGCGTGGTGGGTCTGCCGGGCGATCGCGTCGGTTACTATAATAAGCAGCTGTACATCAACGGCGAACGTGTGGAGCGGGAAGCCGTGGGTGTCTACCAGGGCTTCGGTTCGGGCGAAGGCATGAGCGGAGCGCAGCTGGCGCTGGAGCAGTTGGGCGACGTCCGTCATCAGGTGCTGATCATGCCTGAGCGCGGCAGCGTCGAGGGCGAGATCGTGGTGCCGGAGGGGCATTACTTCGTGCTCGGCGACAACCGCGACAACAGCAACGACAGTCGCTTCTGGGGCATGGTCCCGGAAGAGAATCTGGTCGGGCGCGCGTTCATGATCTGGATGAACTGGGACATCGGCGTCGGTCGGTCCGATATGGGCCGTATCGGCATGCGTATCGAGTGAACGGGGGGGTGACGGCATGCGTGACTTGAAGCGGCAGCAAGGGGTTTCCATCATCGCCCTGGTGGCGGGCGTGGCGCTGGCGGTGGTGGTCGTCACCATCGGCGTGCGTCTGCTCCCCATCTACATGGAATATTTCAGCGTCAACTCCATTCTGAAGGACGTCTCGTCGCAGGGCGGCGCGTCCAAACGCAGCATCACCGAAATCAGAAAATCGGCCGAACGTCACTTCTCGGTCAACGACATCAACCGCGTCAAGCTGACCGACATCGTGCTCGATACCAAGGGCGGCAAACCCGAACTGGTGCTCAAGTACGAGGTCCGTACCAAGTTGATCGGCAACGTCGACGGCGTGGTGGTGTTCGACCGGCGCTACGAGTTGCAGCCCTAGCCGCGTCATGGCCCTGTTGCGTGACGTGCTGCCGGCCGGCGTCGACGGGTCGCCTCTGCTGGCAGAGGCGCTGACCCACCGCAGCGCCGGCAGCCGCCACAACGAGCGCCTCGAATTCCTGGGCGACAGCATCCTCGGGCTGATCATCGCCGAGTTCCTGCATGCAGAATTTGGCTCCGCCACCGAGGGCGATCTGAGCCGTCTGCGCGCCTCGCTGGTCAACCGGGAAACCTTGGCCGGCATCGCCCGCGAGCTGCGTCTGGGCGAATTGCTCCAGTTGGGGCAGGGCGAGATGAAAAGCGGCGGACATCGTCGCGAATCGACGCTTGCCGACGCCCTGGAAGCGGTCATCGCGGCGGTCTACCTGACGCATGGTCTGGCGGCGACGCGGGACTTCGTGGTCAGGGTCTATGGTGCGCGGCTGCAAACCCTGCCCGATGCCGAAGCACTCAAGGACCCCAAGACGCGGCTCCAGGAAGTCCTGCAAGGACGCAATCTCGCCGTACCCGAATACGACATCGTCGAGGTGACCGGCAAGGCGCACAATCAGCGTTTTCGCGCCGTATGCCGCGTTCCGGAACTTGCTGTCGAGGCCGAGGGCGAGGGCACGAGCCGCCGCAAGGCGGAGCAGGCCGCCGCCGTCGCGGTGTTGTCGGCGATGCGTGAGGCGGGTGCCTTGAAGCGCAGTGCCCGATCCACCTGAACCCTGGAATGAACCCATGAACGAGGCCGATTCTTCCGCCATGCCGCCCGCCGAGGTCTCGCGCTGCGGGCAGGTGGCCATCGTCGGCCGGCCCAACGTCGGCAAGTCGACGCTGCTCAATCATCTGGTCGGCATGAAGCTCGCCGCAACGACGCGCCGGCCGCACACCACGCGCAACCGCATCCTCGGCGTCGTCACCGAGGGTTCCGACCAGCTCATTTTCATCGATACGCCGGGCATCGATTTCTCGGCCCGTCAGTTGCTCGCGCGCACCATGACCCGCACCGCGCTCGCGACCGTGCAGGACATCGACGTCGTGCTGCTGCTGGTCGAGGCCGGGCAGTGGCAGGACGGCGACGCGCGCATCCTCGAACGCCTGAAGACGCTGCAATGTCCGTTGGTGCTGGCGATCAACAAGGTCGACCGGCTGAAGGATCGCACGGCGCTGCTGCCGTACATCGACCAGGTGAAGGACCTGCATCCGTTCGCGGCCGTGGTGCCGATCTCCGGTCTCAAGGGCGACAACCTCGACGCACTCAAACAGGTGCTGATGCAGGCCCTGCCGGAAGGCGAACACCAGTTCGACGACGAACAGATCACCGACCGCAGCGAACGCTTTTTCGTCACCGAGATCGTGCGCGAGAAGCTGATGGATCAGCTCGGCGACGAAGTGCCGTACGCGGCGTCGGTGCAGGTCGACGAGTTCCAGGACGTAAACGGACGGGCCGAGATCGTCGCCACCATCTGGGTCGAACGCGAGAGTCAGAAGGCGATCGTCGTCGGCAAGCAGGGGCGGCGCATCAAGGCCATCGGCATGGCCGCGCGGCAGGACATCGAACGATTGCTGGAACGGCGCGTCGATCTGCGTCTGTGGGTCAGGCACAAGGAAAACTGGCAGGACACCATCGCCTCGATCGCCGCCATGGGCGTCGACGTGGAGTGATGCGTCATGGAGCCCGTGCCGGGCTACGTCCTGCATGTACGTCCCTATCGTGAACGTAGCGCGCTGGTCGAACTGCTGACCGGCCCGCAGGGCCGCGTCGGTTGCGTGGTGCGTGGACGCGACGGTACGACGCGGCCGTTTACCCGCTTCGACGTCGTGCTGCGCGGGCAGGGTGAACTACTCACCGCGGCCTCGATCGACGAGGTTGCGCAATATCGGCTGGCGCCGCGGCAACTGGCGCTCGGTCTGTATCTCAACGAAATCACCTATCGTCTGTGTCCGCGCGGCCTGCCGGCGGAGGCACTGTTCGAGGCCTACGGCCATACCCTCGAACGGCTGGCCGGCGGTGCGTCGACCGAACCCGCCCTGCGCCGCTACGAACTGACCCTTCTTGATACAATCGGCTACGGCCTGTCGCACGAGCCCGCGACGGCCGACGGCGAGGCGTTGCGGCCGGAAGGGCTGTACCGCTATCACGCGGAAGCCGGTCCCGTCCCGGCAGATCGTCGCGACGCCGGGCATGATGCCTGCATCCACGGCAGTACGCTGATCGCGCTGGCGCAGGGCGAACTGGCGTCGCCGGCGGTGCTGGAAGAGGCCAAGCGGCTGCTGCGTCACCTCATCGCCCACCACCTCGGCAGCCGGCCGCTGATGTCGCGCAAGCTCTGGCGACCGTCGGCGGGCCATTCATCCGTTCAGGAAGATCCATGACCGCACAACGAATCAAGCTCGGCGTCAACATCGACCATATCGCCACCTTGCGTCAGGCCCGGCACACGCCCTATCCGGACCTGATGGCCGCGATGCGTCTGATCGAGGATGCCGGCGCCGACACCATCACGCTGCATCTGCGCGAGGACCGCCGCCACATCCAGGACGCGGACGTGCACGACGTGCGCCGTCTGACGCGCTGCGGCATGAATCTGGAGATGGCCGCCACCGATGCGATGGTGGCGATCGCCATCCAGGTGCGCCCCGACGAGTGCTGCATCGTGCCGGAACGGCGTGAGGAACTGACCACCGAAGGCGGTCTGGACGTGATCGGTCAGGAGGCGCGACTGCGTGAGGTCTGCGCCGAGCTCGGGCGCGCCGGCATCCGCGTGTCGCTGTTCATCGAACCGGACGTCGCGGCCCTCGACGCGGCACGGCGCATCGGCGCGCCCGTGGTCGAGCTGCACACCGGCGCCTATGCCAATGCGACAACGCCCACACAGGTCGCCGAGCGTCTGGCGGCGATCCGGCAGGCGGTCGAACATGGCAGCGGATCGGGGCTGGTCGTCAACGCCGGCCACGGCCTCGACTACGACAACGTGCAGGCGGTCGCGGCACTGCCGGCGGTGCATGAACTGAACATCGGTCATTCGATCGTGTCGCGCGCGGTCTTCGTCGGCATCGCCGCCGCCGTGTCGGAGATGCGGGCCTGCATCGACGCCGCGCGCGCCTGAGGATCGGCATGCGCATCGTGGGCATCGGTACCGACATCGTGCACGTGCCGCGCATCGAGGCGGCGCTGCAACGCTTCGGTCAGCGTTTTGCGCGGCGCGTGCTGCATGAAAACGAAATCGCCGCGCGCGACGGCGACGTGCCGCCGGCCTTCGTCGCGCGCCGCTTCGCGGCCAAGGAGGCGGTTGCAAAGGCGCTTGGCGTCGGCATGGGCGCCGAGCTCGCGCTCAACGAGGTCGAGGTCTGGAACGATCCACGCGGCCGGCCGCACCTGCGTCTGCACGGACGCAGCCTGGAGACCGCACGCCGTCTCGGGGTGGACGACATGCACTTGAGCATTTCGGACGAGTTCGAGTACGCGATGGCCTACGTCATTCTCACGACGAACGGCTGACGCGTCGGCGTTCGCCGTATTCCTGCAACGCCCCGATCGCATCCAGCAGCGCACGCCGCGCTGCATCCGTTTCGTCGTGCAGTTCCTCGCGCAGCGCGCGTTCCAGCGCTGCCGCCGCCTCCCGCAGTTGCGTGCAGGCGCAGTAGCGCGCGCCGCCGTTCAGGCGATGTGCGATGCGCGCCAGTTCGGCGGACGACAGTTCCGGGGCGGCGATCTGCCGCACGACTTCCGATAGTTCCGCGAGCAGCATATCGAACATGTCGCGTGCAAGATCGGCGTTGCCGCCCGCGAGTTCGACGGCGGCCGCCGGGTCATGCAGGTACGTGTCGTCGGAACGCGTGGTCGGTACGGCGGACAGCGGCGACGGCTTATCGTCGATCGTCTCGTCGTCGATCACTGCGTCGTCGATCGCCTCGTCGCGGCAGACCAGCCGCAGGACGTCGCGTTCGCGGATCGGTTTGATCACCACCGCGTCGAACAGCAATTCGAGTTCCACGTCCTCGCTCGCCCGATAGACGTCGGCCGTCAGCGCCACCAGTCTGGCGGCCGGGTCGAATTCGCGGATCCGGCGCGCCGCGGCGACGCCGTCCAGATGCGGCATGTGAATGTCCATCAACACGATATCCGGCCGCTGCGCGCGATAGGCCTCGACCGCCTCGACGCCGTCGGCCGCGTCGACGGAACGGGCGCCGTTGCGACGCAGGATCTCGGCCAGCAGCATCCGGTTGACCTCCTGGTCGTCGGCGACCAGGAACGTCAGGCCGCACAGGCGCGGAGGTGGCGGCATCGTTCGTGGTGCGGCCGGCGTTCGATCGTCGTCGGAGACGCCGAACAGGCCGCAGATGCTGGCGGCGACCTCGTCCGGCAATGCCGACACGTCATGCAGGATGCAGTACGGATCCTGCAACGTCGGGTCGATTCCGCGTACCGGCAACAGCGCGATCTGGCGCACACGCCCATCCCGCACGGCGGCGACGACGTGGGTGGCATGTCGCGCCGGCGGACGCCACCAATGCAGCAGACCGACCGCACGTTCGTTCCCGCGCATGGCCTGCGCATAGGCCGCGTCGTCGGCATGCACCGTCACGTCCAGGCCGATCTGACGTGCCAGCGCGAACAGGTGTTTGCGCCCGCGTTCGGTATCGGCGAACACATGCGCCGGCGGTCTGTCCTGAACGCAGGGCTGCGTCGCCATTGCTTCGTCGTCGTCATCGCCGTCGTTATCGCTGATGTTCAGGGGCAGGTATACGGTGAAGCAGGAGCCACGGCCCATCTGACTGTCGACCTCGATGCGGCCGCCCATCAGTTGCACCAGGCTGCGGGTGATGCTCAGTCCGAGTCCGGTGCCGGACTGGCGCGGCGATTGTTCGCCGAGCTGGACGAAGGGTTCGAACAGACGTGTCAGGTCCGTTTCCGGAATCCCGTCGCCGTCGTCCTCGACCGCGATGCGGAGTTCGTCGCCCTGGCGCCGGACGTCGAGGACGATCGCGCCGTTGCGGCTGTGTTTGCCTGCATTGCTCAACAGATTGAACAGCACCTGCTTGATGCGCAGGGCGTCGCCGCGCAATCGCTGCGGCAGGTCGGCGGCGACCAGTGCGACGATGTCCACGCCTTGCGTGCCATGGCTGTTGCGCAGCAGTTCGATCGGGTTGCGCAGGGTTTCGGCCAGTTCGAACGGCTCGTCGCGCAATTCGATGCGGCCCGATTCGATACGGGTGAGGTCCAGCAGGTCGTTGACGAGTTCGATCAGGTCGCTGGTCGCGTCGCGCAGGATGCGCAGGCGCCGGGCATCGTCGCCGCCATAGCGGCCATCCTGTTCCATCAGGTCGATGAAGCCCGCGATCGCGTTCAGCGGCGTGCGCAGCTCATGGCTGATGTTGCCGAGGAACAGCGATTTCTTGCGGTTCGCCTCGTCGGCCAGGGTCCACGCCTGTTCGAGTTCCCTGTTCTTGCCGTCGATCAGGTGCACCTGTTCCAGCAGGCCGCGCGTTGCCTGGCGAATCTCGTGTTCCATGCGCAGGTGCGACGATTCCAGCCGTTCGGCCATCAGGTTCATGCCGTGTTCGAGGACGCCGATTTCGCCGCCGACGCCGGTGTCCGCGCGTTCGTGCAGGATGCCGCGTCCGAAGCGGGTGACGATCGCGGCGAGCTGTTCCAGCGGCGCGGACAGGCTGCGGCTGATCCACCAGGTGAGCAGGATGGTCAGGAACAATACCGAGCCCGCGATCAAAATGCTCTCGATGATCCATTCCGCCTGCCGGAGCGCGGTCGGCCAGGTCGACAGCGTGACGGTCACGTCGCCGACGATGCGTGAACCGAGAACGGGTTCGGGCCGTTCGCCGGCGACCTCCACCGTGCCGAGCACGATCGGGCGCCGGAAGCGCAGGCTGGCATCGCCGGACAGCGCGGTGGCGATCCAGCGCGTGAGCGTGCGATCCGTGTCCGTGGATACGCGCTTGTCGAAGTGATACAGCACCAGTCCGTCGCGATCGGTGATGACCAGCCGCACCAGGTCCGGTTCCTCGCGTGCGCCGGTGGTCAGGGCCGCCAGGTGCTCGCGGTTGCCGGAGACGACGCCGTACTCCGCCGCCGGTGCGATGAACTCCGTGAGCGTGCGGCCGCGTTCGTGCAGGGCGCGCGTCAGGTCTTCGAGTTTCATCGTGATCCAGAAAACCGTGATGGCGAGCGCGACCGCGACCACCGGCAGGACGGTCAGCAACAGCAGTTTGTAGCGGATGGGCCAGTTGCGCAT
>JAQVJI010000028.1:19913-21497 GCA_028695255.1 Chromatiales bacterium
CCGGCCCGCAGCATGCTTTCCGAATAACCGATGATCGGCACGCCGAGACGGTAGGTGGTGAGCATGATGCGCACGATGGTGTCGCGGTTGTAAAGCGCGGGATCGGGTACGGCGATGATCGCATCCACCCGTCCGGCGAGCGCCGACAGGTCGTCGATGATGCGTGCCGGTTCGAGATTGATCGCATGCACCAGCGACAGGCCAAGGCGCTCCGCTTCGCGCCGTGCGGCATCGAGGCCGGGATAGTCGTCGTCCGCCGTCAGAATGCCGAAGCGTTGCAATTGCGGCACGCGCGCCTTGGTTACCGACAGATGGGTGGCGAGCGGCTGGTCGATGAAGAAGGCCGATGCGCGCAGGCCGGGGTGGAGGGCGACGACCGAGGCGTGGGTCGATTCGGGCAGCAGGGTGCCGAGCAGGCTGGAGTGCGGACAGTCGGCCGCCGCGGCGCGGTAGGCCTCGCTGCCGGCCGCCACCACCAGTGTTCGTGCCGTGCAACGCAACGGCTGTCCGCCGTCCAGCGTGACGCGTCGCAATGGGAAGCGGCGCTGGGCCAGAGTCTGGTCGAAGGCCTCGAACACGGTCGTGAACACCGGCGTGTCGTCGGCGGAAACGAACAGCACTTCGCCAGGTGCGGTCGCGGCGTACGCACGCGCGCCGCCGAGCATCGCCAGCAACAGCGAGAGCAAAATGCGTTTCAAAATGCTTCCATTCATGTCTCCGTCCGCCTGCCTTTCCGTAAAGCCCTCGATCCGAAGGCCGGTGAACCCACGCCCGATCAGAATTCCATGCCTGCCTTGAAGTAGACGTTGGTCTCGCGCCTGTTAATCCCCTCGGGATAGGGCTCGTCATCGGCGAGCAGGTCGCGCAGGGCGAGCTGGGCGATTATCTGTCCCGATCCCAGGCTGTTGCCACCGAAGCGCGTCGACAACGTCAGATCCAGAAATCCATTGCCGTCGTCCAGCCAGTTGCCGTCCAGCCACTTGTACTTGGCGTGGCGATAGTAATCGGCTGCGATGGTGACGTTGCGCCGCGGCTGGGCGATCACGCCCACGCTGAGCGTCCGGTCGGGCACCGAATCCTCGAAGCGCCGGCGCGGGTCGTCGGCATCGGTGGCGACCAGCGATGCCGTGGCGTAGACGCGCAACCAGGATCGCGGGCGTGCGTCGGCCTGGAATTCGATGCCGGTCAGCCGGATGTCCTCGCGGTTCTCGAACGAGCGGATCTCCCGCCCCAACGGATTGAGCGGCAGGTCGTCGCGCACCGAATCGCGGATCAGTCCGCGCAACCGGTTCTGAAACAGCTTTGCATCGACGCTGGCATGGTATTCACGCCATTCGTGGTGGTAGCCGACTTCCGCCGAATCGATGACTTCCGAGTCGAGCCCGCCGCGCGCGATGTAGATCGGTACTTCGATGGAACCGATCGGTTGCGGCAGGTCGGCGACGTAGATCTGGCGCGTCATCTCCTCGATCAATACCGGCGTGCGCGTCGCGCGGGACAGGACCAGGCGCAGGCTGGAATGGTCGTTCACCAGGTAATTGACCGCCACGCGCGGCGAGAAGTCGTCATTGGTGATGTCGTTGT
>JAQVJI010000200.1 GCA_028695255.1 Chromatiales bacterium
GGGTGGTCTGTCGGTCTCGACGCATGTGGATGGTGGCGGCAGTCAGGCCTTGCATCATGGTCGGCTGTCTCGGCCCTGCATTGCTGGTCGGTGGCGCATGATGGCGATGGCCGCAAACGATCCGGTGCTGCGGTTGCCGATCCTGCATCCCGCGCTGGCCTCGCTGCATGAGCGACGTGAGGCCGCACGTTTGTTGCTCGCGGCGGGTTTCGAGCGGCTGGAGGCCCAGCAGATGGAGGCCGAGTACTTGCAGGCCATATTCGACTCGCGTCTCGGACCGTTGCAGTTGGAATGCTTGCGGGCCGGTGCCAGGCGGGCCGCGCTCGATCTCGAAATCCGGCTGCTGTCCGATGCGCTGCGCCGCCAGGGCGGGTTGTCGGATCAGGACCTCGCACAGGTGGATGCCAAGGTGCGGCAGGCGAGTGACGCGCAGCAGCGGCAGATCGACGAACAGATGGAGCGCAACCGGCAGGCGCAAGTGCTGCTTGCTGATGCCCGACCCGTTTCGCAAGAAGAAGCGATGTCGGCCAAACGTCTCTATCGCAGTCTCGCCCGCCGCCTGCACCCCGACATCGTCCCCGATGGTGGAGGGAATCAGCGGCGTTACTGGGATCTGGTGCAGATCGCCTACCGCGCCGTCGACCTGGAGTTGCTGACCACGCTCGACATCCTGGTTCCGGTAGTCGTGGAACGGGAGGGGGGCATCCTGTCCGAACTCGAGGCAGAAATCGCGGGTATCGAGGAACGGACCATTGCGGTCATGCGGCGTTGCGAAACGAATGAGAAGCGGGAGCCGCTTTGCTATGCGCGTCAGCTCCGCGACGAGCGATGGATCAGGTCGAAGATCGACGAGATGGAGTGGGATATCGAAGCGACCAGAACGCAGATCGTGGAGTTGGAGACATTCCGCAACGTGCTGCGCAATGGTGTGGCAACGCACTGAGAGGGTGATCATGAACGCGCTCGTAACGATCAGTAATCATGCCGGTCTCATGCGGATGCTGCTGCATCCGGAGGCGGGCGAGAGACGCATTTTCCTGCTGGAATGCCACGTTGCGGGCGTGCGTTACTATGACGCACCCGGATTGCGCGATGTGCTGCATGAAGGACTGGACGTCGAGCTGCGTCGCCAGCCTGCCAATCCTCACGACGAACTTGCCATCGAGGTGCTTCTGCGCGGTGATGCCGGCGGCAAGCTCGGTTACGTTCCGCGAGCCCACAATACCGTACTCGCGCGTCTCATGGATGCCGGCAAACGTCTGGACGGGCGGCTGACGGGAATCGATTTCCGGCATGCCGAGTGGCTCGATATCGGCCTGCGCATCGAGATGGTCGAGAATGTCGGGTCGAGCATCGCCGGCTGGCGTGGCTGACGTGAACGCCCGTCGCGGTGGTCTTCGACGGTCGTTGCGCCGACGCGGTAGAAACCGCTGCAATAGGCTTGCCGGCGTTTTTTCGGAACCTGGCGGTCTCTCCCTCATCCGGCCCTTTGGGCCACCTTCTCCCAAAGGGAGAAGGGAATGACGTCATAGAGGGCTCCTTTACTTGCGGCGGCCTTTCGATGTCTTGGCAGGGGTGTGATGGGTCGACTTCGACGATCCGCTTTGGTCGTCGAGATACTTGGCGAGCTTGCGACAGGTGGAGTCGAACGAGCGCTGTTCTTCCTCTGTTTCGTGCCCGGATAGCAGGGGGCCGCCTTCGCTGTCGACGGCGTTGCGTATGACGCTTTCGATGGCTTGCGTGCGCAGGTCGGGGTCCCTGCACATGTTTCGTATCAGTTCTCCGCCGAGAAGCCAGACGTTGTTGCGATGTCTGCGCAGTGTCTTGAGTGTCAGGCCGGTACCGAGGAGATGGAGCAGAAAGGGCGTCAAGTACGCGACGATCTGTTCTCCTGGGGCGATGTCCTCGTCGTCGTAGCGCCACGAGCGTGGCCAATCCGCCAGGTTTGGGGCGAAGGCGGCCAGGGCCTGTCGTGCTGCGTCGTCCATCGGTGGGTCGTTGGTGTCGGTCATGTTCGTCGAGTGTTCACGTCGAGTATGGAGATGTTCTGCAACGCTCGGAGCGCCGAAGATGACATGGCGCTCGCGTGGGTCAGGATGCAGGTACGGTCTGCCCGGTCCGGCATTTTGAAATGTTACTATGGTCGCCATTCCACGGCTTCCTAATGGACCTCCCAAAGTGCGTATTTTCAGACTTCTCTCAGCCGCCGTATGGCTGCTTCTCCTGACCGCCCATCTGTCCGCGTGCGCAAGCGGTGCGCCGGGCCGCGCCAAGGATCGTTTTGGCGCGGACGTGCCGAATGCGGTTGATTCGACCGTGACGTCGTCGCGGGCATCCGCCACGGCTGCGCCCGAGGCCGCGCCGGCCGTGGACATGCCGGCCGCACGGCCGGCCGTCACGGACTCTTCGGCGCCGGCGTTGGCGCGGGCGGGCACGATTCCGGAACCGCAGTCGGGTACGCCGCCCAATCCGGTGGCGGAGTTGATCGCCGAGGCGGATCGTCTCGCCGGTTCGGGCCGCATGGGTGATGCGGCAGCGGTGCTGGAGCGCGCGTTGCGCATCGAACCCGGCAATCCGGCGATCCTGCAACGGCTGGCGGTGGTGCGTATGCGGCAGCAGCGTTATGACCAGGCGGAGGCGCTGGCGATGCGTTCGAATGCCTTGTCGGCCAACGATCACGCGGTGCTGGCGCGCAACTGGCGCATCATCTCCGAGGCGCGGCGGTTGCGTGGTGACGCGCGCGGCGCGCAGCAGGCGATGGATCAGGCGCGCCGTTTCGAGTTGCGCTCCTGGGCCCGCGACAAGCCAGCGGAATGAACACGGTCGTGGCAGTCGACGACGCGAGTGCGTTGCTCGGCGCATCCGGTCCGTTCGCCGGGCGCTTGCAGGGTTATCAGCCGCGCGAACAGCAGCAGTGCATGGCGGCGGCGGTGGAACGGACGCTTGCCGATTACGGCACGCTGGTGGTCGAAGCCGGCACCGGCGTCGGCAAGACCTTCGCCTATCTGGTGCCGGCGGTCATGTCGGGTGGGCGCGTCATCGTCTCCACCGGTACGCGCAATCTCCAGGATCAACTCTATGCGCGCGATCTGCCGCTGGTGCTGTCCGCGCTCGGTCGGCGCGGTCTGAAGACCGCGTTGCTCAAGGGCCGCGCGAATTATCTGTGTCCGCATCGTCTGCGGCTCGCGCTCGGCGAGGGTCGCTTTGCGGATCGGCGTCAGGTGCACTGGCTGCATCGCATCGAGCGCTGGTCCAACGTCACGTCGAGCGGCGACATCGGTGAACTGTCCGAAGTACCCGAGGATTCCGACCTGTGGCCGCGCGTGACCTCGACGGTCGAGAACTGTCTCGGTGCGGAGTGCGTCGACTACGACGAGTGCTTCGTCGTGCGCGCCAGGCGGCAGGCGCAGGAAGCCGACATCGTGGTCATCAATCACCATCTGTTCTTCGCCGATCTCGCTCTGCGCGAGGAGGGCTTCGGCGAGCTGTTGCCGTCGGCCAATGCCTTCATTCTCGACGAGGCGCATCAACTGCCTGAAGTGGCGTCGAACTTCTTCGGCATCACGCTCGGCAGCCGTCAGTTGCTGGAACTCGCGCGCGACACGGTGGCGGAGCAGCTCACCGATGCGCCGGACATGCGCCAACTGCGCGAACGCGCCGAGCGGTTGGAAAAGACCGTCGCCGATCTGCGTCTGGCACTCGGCGGCGAACGTGAACGCGGCCCCTGGGCGCGGTGCGCGGCGCGTGCGGAAGTGACGCAGGCGATGGACGATACGAGCGGCGCGCTGGCCGATCTGGACGAGGCATTGGAACTCGCGGCCGAGCGCGGCAAGGGACTGGAGAGCTGTGCCCGCCGTGCGGCGGCGCTGACGGCGCAGCTCGAACGCTTCCATGCGCCGGAGCCGGGGCAGGTGCAGTGGTACGAGACCTACACCCGCGCCTTCGCCCTGCACGTCACGCCGCTCGACGTCGGCGAACCGTTCTGTGCGCGACGCGAGGGTACGAAGTGCGCGTGGGTGTTCACCTCGGCGACGCTCGCGGTGGATGGGCGCTTCGATCATTTCACGGCGCGGCTCGGTCTCGACGAGCCGGTGTGCGAGCAACTGGACAGCCCGTTCGACTACGCCAACAACGCACTGCTGTATCTGCCGCCCGCGCTGCCGGAGCCGAACGACCGTCGTCATACCGCGGCGGTGGTGCAAGCGGCGCTGCCGCTCATCGCGGCCAATCCGGGCGGGACGTTCCTGCTGTTCACGAGTCATCGCGCACTGCGTGAGGCGGCGTCGATGCTCGAAGGCCGCATCGACCGACCGTTGTTCGTGCAGGGCAGCGCGCCGCGCGGCGAGTTGCTGGAGCGTTTCCGCGAGGCGGGCGATGGCGTGCTGCTCGGCGCGCAGAGTTTCTGGGAGGGCGTGGACGTGCGCGGGCGCGCGCTCACCTGCGTCATCATCGACAAGCTGCCGTTCGCCTCGCCCGGCGATCCGGTGCTGGAGGCGCGCCTCGACGCGGTGCGTCAGAACGGCGGCAATCCGTTCATGGAGGTGCAGGTGCCGCAGGCAGTGATCGCGCTCAAGCAGGGCGTGGGCCGGTTGATCCGCGACGTCGACGACTGCGGCGTGCTCGCGATCTGCGATCCGCGCCTGACGACCAAGGCCTACGGCCGCGTGTTCCTGCAAAGCCTGCCGCCGATCCCGCTGGTGCGTCGGGTCGACGAGGTCACGGCATTTCTCGAAGGCATGCAGACGTGAAGATCCTGGCCATCGAAACCGCCACCGATGCCTGTTCCGCCGCCTTGCTGGTGGATGGCGAAATCCGCGTGCGCGAAACGCTGGCGCCGCGCGAACATGCGCG
>JAQVJI010000201.1 GCA_028695255.1 Chromatiales bacterium
CAGCGTCGCCGCCTGTTCGCCTGGCACGACCGTTATCTGCCCGAGGTCAGCGGCAAGGGCGTGTTCGAGGCGCTGTACCACGGCCTGCTGTGCGTCGCGCGCGCCATCACGGCGCGCGTGGACAACGGTTCCCTGCAACGCTACGCCGCCTGGCTGATCGGCTTCACCGTGCTGCTCGGCGCCTACGGCTATCTGAGCGGACCGTCGGTGCCGTTCACGGGCAGTCGTGAATTGCTGTCGCTGGATGGCGTGAGCGCGGCGGCGACGCTGGCGCTGGTGATTGCCGCACTCGTCACGACCTTCATGCACCGGCACCGCCTGCTCGCGATCGTCGTGCTGAGCGTGGTCGGGCTGGTCGTCGCGCTCGCCTTCGTGCGCCTGTCGGCGCCCGATCTCGCGCTGACCCAGCTCTCGGTCGAGGTGGTGACCATCGTGCTGATGCTGCTGGCGCTGTTCTATTTGCCACAGTTCGCGCCGGTCGAATCGACCTCCGCGCGGCGGGTGCGCGACGCCGGTCTCGCGGTCATCGCGGGTCTCGGCGCGTCGGCCATCACCTGGTCGCTGATCACGCGACCGTTCGAGACCCTGTCCGGCTTCTATCTGCGCGAATCCGTGCCGGGCGGCGGCGGCAGCAACGTCGTCAACGTCATCCTGGTCGACTTCCGCGGCTTCGACACCATGGGCGAGATCACCGTGCTCGCGATGGCCGCGCTCGGCATCCATTCGCTCATCGACGGCCTGCGCCTGAGGCTTCCCCAGCGCGACATGTTCGGGCGTCCGTGGGCGCCCGGCGCGCATCCGACCTTTTTGGTCGCCATCACCAAGCCGCTGCTGCCGCTGTCGCTGATGGTCGCGATCTACATCCTGCTGCGCGGCCACAACCTGCCGGGCGGCGGCTTCATCGCCGGTCTGGTGGCGGGCGTCGCGCTGATCCTGCAATACATGGCCTCCGGCATCGACTGGACCGCCGCGCGCATGCGCATCAATTACCACGCCGTATTCGCCACCGGCCTGTCCTTCTCCGCCCTTACCGGCGTCGGCGCCTGGTTCTTCGACCGGCCGTTCCTCACCAGCACCTACGGCCACATGCACTGGCCGCTGGTGGGCGAGTTCGAACTCGCCTCGGCGATGGTCTTCGACCTCGGCGTGTTCCTGACCGTGGTCGGCGCGGTGCTGCTGATCCTGGCCGAACTCGGCAAATTGAGCGGCCACGCATCCGCCCCCGAACCCGCATCGGCAACGCTCGCCGCCGCCACCGGAGGAACCCGCTGATGGAAGCCCTGATCGCCCTGGCCGTCGGCGTGCTGACGGCGTGCAGCGTCTATCTCGTGCTGCGCCCGCGTACCTTCTCCGTGGTGCTCGGGCTCACGCTCATGACCTACGCGGTGAACCTGTTCCTGTTCGTCTCCGGCCGGCTCACGCTGCACGGGCCGCCGCTCATCATCGAAGGCATCGAGGTCCACACCGACCCGCTGCCGCAGGCGCTGGTGCTGACCGCCATCGTCATCAGCTTCGGCATGACGGCCTTCCTGGTGGTGCTCGCGCTCAAGGGCTACGCCGATCTCGGCAACGACCACGTCGACGGCGAATCGCGTGAGCGGGAGGATCGCAAGTGAGTCACTGGATCATCCTCCCCATCCTGCTGCCGCTGGCCGCCGCCGTCCTGCTGCTGGCCGGCACGCCGCTCGGCCTGAGCTTCAAGCGCCGCGTCGGCCTCGCCGCCACCGTGCTGTTGCTGCCGGTGGCGCTCAAGCTGCTCGCGATCGCCAGCGGCGGCGACGTGCAGGTCTACGCGCTCGGTGACTGGCCGGCGCCGGTCGGCATCGTGCTGATGCTGGACCGCCTGTCGGCGATGATGCTGGTGCTGACCTCGGTGCTCGCGCTGGCGAGCCTGCTGTACGCGGTGAGCGGCAGCGACGCGCTCGGACGCAATTTCCACGCGCTGTTCCAGCTCCAGTTGATGGGCATCAACGGCGCCTTCCTGACCGGCGACATCTTCAACCTGTTCGTGTTCTTCGAGATCCTGCTGCTCGCCTCCTACGGCCTGCTGATGCACGGCGGCGGCGCCCCGCGCGCGCGCGCCGGTCTCGCCTACGTGGTGCTGAACCTGATCGGCTCGTCGGTGTTCCTGGTCGGGCTCGGCCTGCTCTACGGCACGCTCGGCACGCTCAACATGGCCGACATGGCGCTCCAGGTGCGGCTGGCGCCGGCGGACGACATCCCGCTCATCCGCACCGCCGCCACGCTGCTCCTAGTGGTGTTCGGTCTCAAGGCCGCGATGCTGCCGCTGTTCTTCTGGCTGCCGCGGGCCTACGGCGCGGCCAGCGCACCGGTGGCGGCGCTGTTCGCGATCATGACCAAGGTCGGCATCTACGCCATCGTGCGCACCTACAATCTCGGCTTCAGTCCCGAGGCCGAGGCGCTCGCCGGCATCACCGAACCCTGGCTGCTGCCGCTCGCACTGCTGACGCTCGCGCTCGGTGCCTTCGGCGCGCTCGCCGCGCAGCGGCTGGTGACGCTCGCCGCCTATCTGGTGATCGTCTCCATCGGCACGCTGCTGGCCGTGCTGTCGCAGTTCGACCAGGGCGCGACCGCCGCCGCGCTCTACTATCTGCCGCACAGCACCTTCGCCACCGCCGCGCTGTTCCTGCTCGCCGACCAGATCGCGCGCCGCCGCGCCGCCGGCGACGGCCTGTATCCGGCCTCGCCAATGCAGCGCGAGCTGGTGCCGGGCGTGCTGTTCTTCGTCGCCGCGATGGCGGTGGCGGGCATGCCGCCGCTGTCGGGTTTTCTCGGCAAGATGATGATGTTGCAGTCGGTGCGCGCGCTCGACGGCGCGGCCTGGATCTGGGGCACGGTGCTGGTATCGAGCCTGCTCGGCGTGCTCGCGCTCGCACGCGCCGGCAGCCTGCTGTTCTGGAAGACCGAGGGCGCCGCGCCGCCCGCAAGCGATGCGCGCCTCTGCGGCCGCGGCGAGGCGGCGGGCCTGTTCGTGCTGATCGCCGCGCCGGTGCTGATGGCGCTGTTCGCGGGGCCGTTGAGCGACTTCACGCAGGACGTCGCTGCGCAGCTCCACGCGCCCTACGACTACGTGTACGACGTGCTCGGCGCGCCGGCCGCCGTGCTCTACGGTCCGGAAGGTAAATGATCATGACGAGATTCCTGCCCCAACCCTGGCTGAGCCTGATGCTGTTCCTGCTCTGGCTGCTGCTGGTCAACAGCGTCGCGCCGGGCCATCTCGTGCTCGGTGCAATCCTCGCGCTGCTGCTGCCGCTGTTCACGCAACGCTTCTGGCCCGACCGGCCGGCGGTGCAGCGTCCGCTGGTGGCGCTGCGACTGCTCGGCGTGGTGCTGCTCGACATCGTGCTCGCCAACCTCACGGTCGCGCGCCAGGTGCTCGGGCCGGTCAAGCGTTTGCATCCGCGCTTCGTGCGCGTGCCGCTCGACCTCACGCACGAGTTTCCGATCACCATCCTCGCGAGCATCATCTCGCTCACGCCCGGCACCGTATCGGTCGACGTGACGCCCGACCGCAAGGCCCTGCTTGTGCACGGCCTGTCGGTCGACGACGAGCCGGCGCTGGTGGCCGACATCAAGGCGCGCTACGAGGCGCCGCTCATGGAGGTGTTCCGATGCTGAACCTGGTCATTCCCGTCGCGCTCGCGATGATGACGGTGGCGATGGCGCTGAATCTCTGGCGCGTCGTGCGCGGCCCGGACCTGCCCGACCGCATCATCGGCCTCGACACGCTGTACGTGAACACCATCGCCCTGCTGGTGCTGTTCGGCATCGGCGAATCCAACGCCGTGTACTTCGAGGCCGCGTTGCTGATCGCGATGATGGGCTTCGTCGGCACCGTCGCGCTGTGCAAATACCTGTTGCGCGGCGACGTCATCGAATGAGGAGACGCACATGCTGCTCGAAATCGTGATATCCCTGTTCATCCTGATCGGCGCCGCCTTCGCGCTCATCGGCTCCATCGGGCTTGCGCGCCTGCCCGACTTCTACATGCGCCTGCACGGCCCGACCAAGGCCACCACGCTCGGCGTCGGCGGTCTCGTGATCGCCTCCTTCCTGTACTTCTCGCACGGCTGGGAAGACGTCAGCCTGCACGAAATCCTGGTCACGCTGTTCCTGTTCATCACCGCGCCGATCAGCGCCTCGCTCGCCTCCAAGGCCGCGCTGCATCTCAAGCTGCGCTCGCTCGCGCCCGCGCCGGAAACGATAGCGAAGCAGGAAGACGCCGCCGATCCCGCCGGGGAACGGCAAGGCTGAGGCGGCGGAGCGGCGGCCGGCATGGCGGGGCGCAAGGCCAAGGCAATGCCGGTCATCCGCTCGTTCGGATTCAACCCGGGGCGCCGGCTCGCCGGCAAGTACGAAGTCATCGACCGTCTCGGCGCCGGCTGGGAAGGCGAGGTCTACCGCGTCGTCGAATGCGCCACCGGCATCGAACGCACCGCCAAGTTCTTCTTCCCGCAACGCAACCTGCGCGACCGCGCCGCGCGCTTCTACGCCCGCAAGCTGCACGCGCTGCGCCAGTGCCCGATCGTCATCCAGTACTACACCCAGGAACACATCAGCTACCGCGGCACGCCCGTCACCTTCCTCGTGTCCGAATACGTCGAAGGCGAACTGCTCTCCGCCTTCCTCGGGCGCCAGCCGCATCGCAGACTCTCGCCGTTCCAGGCCCTGCACCTGCTGCACGCCCTCGCGCGCGGCATCGAATGCATCCATCACCTGCGCGAATATCACGGCGACCTGCACGCCGACAACATCATCGTCAGCCGCTACGGCCT
>JAQVJI010000202.1 GCA_028695255.1 Chromatiales bacterium
GACGACGGCGCGGGCGGCGATGATGGCGCCGTCGCCGATCCTTACGCCGGGCATGACGAGGGCGTCGTAGCCGATCCAGACGTCGTTGCCGACGACGGTGTCGCCCTTGAAGGGGAATGCCTCGGGCGGCGGCATGGCGGCTTCCCAGCCGTGGCCGAAGATCTGGAACGGGTAGGTGGTGAAGCCGTCCATGAGGTGGTTGGCGCCGTTCATGATGAATTTGGCGCCGCGGCCGATGGCGCAGAAGCGGCCGATGACGAGCTTGTCATCCATGAACGGGTACAGGTACAGGACGTTGCGCTCGAAGTCGCCGGGGTGTTCGGGGTCGTCGTAATAGGTGTATTCGCCGATGTCGATCTGCGGGTTGGTGACGGTGTTGCGGATGTAGCTGACCTGCGGGAAGCCGGCCATCGGATGCGGGTCGGTGGGATCGGGGCCGTGCATGGGGTGTCCTTTTCGGGGCGGTTCGGTGTGAGCTTAGCGTCTTGGGCGTTTGTTGGTCGACGGCGTCGCGGGGCTGTCCATTCTGACCTTGAGGATGCGTGCCGCCGCTTCCCCCTCATCCGGCCCTTCGGGCCACCTTCTCCCCGGGGGAGATGGGAAATGCGTCTGGCCGCTGGGCGCTGTTGGGGCCGAGTGTGAACAACACGGTCATGAGCGGGCGCTCGACATGCGGCGGAATGCGCTTCGCTTTTCCGCCCTACGTACCCCCTGAATTCGCCCGCCTTCTCCGGATTGCGTCCTCGCAAACTCCCGGATCGACCATCAGCGTTCCGCCACGCCCGTCGTTGCGGCATCCTGCGCGGTCATCTCGCAAAAACCTTGCAGGTCGTCTTCTGCATCGATGATGGCCTGCCGCTCTTCCACGGGAAGGCGCGGCCATACCGCGCAAGGGATGAATCTGATCGGATGCGACTCGCCCGAGATGATGCCGAGCGGCATCAGCGTCGGCTGCCGCCAGGAATCCAGCGCCATCGTGATACGGCTGGACAGGTCGATGCCTGTGACCGCATGGCGGTCAGCGAGCACCACCTCCGCCCGGCCGATTTCCGTGGGTACGAGCACCCCTATCCGCACGCGACCGCCCGTATTGGTGGGGATCTCGACCCGCCCCAGAAGGGAATCTCCTGATGTGTCGCTGCCGTAGACGCCGATCGACTGCCGGTACTCCGCCAGGAACGGATGCGCTGGCGTGGCGTCAAGCGAGATGGCGTATCCACCACCGACGGCGATGGCGTCGATTTGCGCCGCGGGGCCGAAGTGGTCCCTATGCAGCGAGAGGACGAAATCGCCGACGAGCAAGCCGACGAAGGTGACGATGGCAACTGCTGCACCCCACAACGTGGCGCCCACAATCGATCGCGACCGAGTCAACAACTGTCTCATGACCCGACGCCCTGTCGAATCGGAACGAACGACGAGGCGGCACAAGGGCGTACCGACATCATGCACCGTCCTTCGACCGCGGCTTTCGGAAGATCACGCCTGATCACCTCGACAGAAACTGCTTCAGGTGCCACACCAGCCCACCCAGGCCGCACAACAGCGCCGCCGCCACTCCAAACCCGATGCCGAACCACGCGACCGACACCACCTCTTCGCCCGGCAGCGGGCTGGCGTCGAACAATGCGGTAAAACCGGTGACGATGGCCCCGGATACGAGGCCGATCGCCACACCGTGAACGGCGCCGTTACCGCCAGCGATCGCCGCCGCCACGTAACCGGGAATGAGCCACGCGGCAACATACAGCCCAAGGGCCACGGGATGCGCGAGGCTGCCGAGTTGGGTGCCGTAGAGCGATCCCAGCGCCACGACACCGAACAATGTCGCGATGCCTTTCGCCAAAGCCCTCGCGTTGATCCTCAATGCTCGTAGCACCGCACACCTCCAATACCGAAGGCGGAAGACGTCACCCACCCGCCGGCGGACATGCGGCTTCGTTTACGCCGCATCATCAGGGCCTCGTCGCGCAATGCGACGCCAAAGGCCGTAGAGGGCCAACAGCACCAACGCATTCCATGCAACGGTCCCATAAGATCGATTCGAGACGAGTGAAGAATCGATGAGCCGGTCGGTCACGAACAAGGCCGGCACCACCAGCATTGTGGCAAGCCATGCGCGCAAGAACACCGACCGAGACATCCCCAACCAATCCGGCCGCAGGTACCGATTGGCGTTCAGCCACGCGAGCGCCAACAGCAGCGCCACACCCGTCAATACGAGCCCATGCAGGTAATGAACCCAGTGTCCGTGAACCGACGCCTTCGTTGCCGCGGCAAGCGTCGCCAGGAAAACGATCGTCGCGACGCCGTTGGCGAGCAGGCGGTCCATGCGCTGAATGTGCATGCGGCACCATCACCCATCGGATGCGGTCGTCGCGCGGACGGCTGCGACATACCAAACCAGCGCGAAGACCAGCGCCACCACCAATACAGAAGCATCCCGGACATCGAGAACGAAAAACACGATGGCGGCGCTTACCGTACCGTACAGCATTCCCCAATATCGAAGCACCATGATGGCCACGCGTCGGCCGCGCATCGCAAGCGGAACAGCGACGAGAAGCAGCAATGCCATGACACCGATGGCGACAAACAGCAGTCTGGCACCCGGATGGTTTCTGTCGAGCGCCAATGGACCGACCTCGATCGTCGGGGCGAATGTCGCCGCCCCGAGAAGGGCGATGCCGGCCAGGATCATCCACCACATGTTCGCCAGTTTCACGCCAGAACTCCCTGCGGCCGAGTGTCCGCGAAAGTCGCCCGACCCCAGCAACCATCGATCGAAAGCCGCAAGGGGATCAAGTCGGCGCGGGTCTTCAATTCGCGGCGTGACGGCATATCCAGGTGGCTCCTCCGCAGAATGCGTGGATGGCGGTCGTAGGTCTTTGCGAAGCTACGTGACGAGCGCGGTTTCGGTGGAGCGCGGCGCGTCAGGTAGCGCTTTCGCGCAACCTGACCTACGGCGCGGACGCGTTCGAGCGAGGTGGTCGAGGGCTTTGATGGCAAGGCAATACCAATCTCGAAAAGAACGCGTAGCCCGGATGGAATGAAATGAAATCCGGGATTGGGGAGCACGATGCCATCGACGACCGCGGACCGCCCCCGGATTTCGCCGCGCTGCATCCGGGCTACACGTGGCCGATGGATCGCGTTTTTACCGAGATCGATCTTCGCGCCGTCTATCGGGTTGGTCACTTCACCCGTGGCAGATAGTGCGTCGTAGAAATCAATCCGGGGCCGGGAGAGGTCTTTGAGAGGGGCCGCCGAACAGATGCGGGTACATTCCTGAATGACTTGTTCGGCGACCGCGGGCGAACCGCTTTTTTTGGATAGCGATTTCGTAACGAAACCGCCGTCAAGAAGTACTGCGTAGCGACTCATGGGATAGGTGCTCCAACCGCTGGTGCCGCTTTCGCGGGCTTGGATCAATTACCAGCGGCGGAGCGGTCTTCCATCACAGGCCCATTCTGTCCGCCATTACGTGCACGTTCAAGTACGAATTCGCTAGCGTGTCCCCGTCGACCGTCATGCCGCGTCGGGATTCCGGATCGTCCGCCCTGCTCCCGCCCGGAACGACGGCGTGATGTTGGGTATCATTGCGCCCTCGACATTCACGCCTCACGGCCCTGGCGCTCCTGGCGCCCTGGCGGTTCGCCCCTTTCCACGCATGCCCACCTCCCCCGACGAACTCGAATCCCGCATTGCGCTGTGTCTGCTGCGTGATCGCGCCAGTCTTGCCCGGCGCGTGGCGGCCGCGCGCAGGCGGCTGGCGCAGGGTCAGCCGGCGGATCGCATGCTGGCGGCGATCGCGGAGGAGATGAATGCCTCTGTCGCGCGGCGCGAGGCGCGTGCGGCGGCGTTGCCGAAGCCGACTTATCCCGAGGATCTGCCGGTGGTGGCGGCGCGCGAGGAGATCCTCGCCGCGCTGGCGGCGCATCAGGTGGTGATCGTCTGCGGCGAAACGGGTTCGGGCAAGACGACGCAGTTGCCGAAGCTGTGTCTCGAACTCGGGCGCGGCGTGGACGGGCTGATCGGCCACACGCAGCCGCGGCGCATCGCGGCGCGTTCGGTGGCGGCGCGCATCGCCGAGGAATTGAAGTCGCGCGTCGGCGAACACGTGGGCTTCAAGGTGCGTTTTTCGGATCACGTCGGCGAATCGAGCTGCATCAAGCTCATGACCGACGGCATCCTGCTCGCGGAATTACAGAGCGATCCGGCGCTGTCGGCCTACGACACGATCATCATCGACGAGGCGCACGAGCGCAGCCTGAACATCGATTTCCTGCTCGGCTATCTCAAGCGTCTGCTGCCGCGCCGGCCCGATCTCAAGCTCGTCGTCACCTCGGCCACGCTCGATCCCGAACGCATCGCGCGGCATTTCGGCGACGCGCCGATCCTGCGCGTCGAGGGCCGTTCACATCCGGTCGAGGTCCGGCACCGCCCGCTCACGGGGCGCGACGAGGACGACCGCGACCGCGATCTGGAAACGGCACTGCTCGAAGCGGTGGACGAATGCGCGCGCCACGGACCGGGCGACGTGCTGGTGTTCCTGCCCGGCGAACGCGAGATCCGCGAGGCGGCGGAGGCGCTGCGCAAGCACCATCCGAAGCACACCGAGATCCTGCCGCTGTACGCGCGCCTGTCGGCGGCGGAACAGAACCGCGTGTTCGAGCCGCACACGGGGCGGCGCATCGTGCTCGCCACCAACGTGGCGGAGACGGCGCTCACCGTGCCGGGCATCCGCTACGTCGTCGATACCGGGCTCGCGCGTCTCGCGCGCT
>JAQVJI010000203.1 GCA_028695255.1 Chromatiales bacterium
TCGACGGCGAGGCACTCATCGCATGCGCCGATGCCGCCATGTATGACGCCAAACGCGGCGGTCGCAATCGCTACGTCGTATACACACCCACCACCGACGCGATGGCCGACTGAGGACGTGGCGTGTTATGCCGCCGCTCTCCCGCGGACGGCGTCTGGGCGATCACGAAGTGCTGTACGAAAGCCGCGGCATCCTGTTGGTGCGCATCACCGAGCCGTTGCGGGAACCGTAGGGGCTCAGCCCATCTGGCGATGGGCATTTCGACACCACTGCCGCGTGGGCACGCTGCGCTTTGTTCGGCGCATCCCTGCGCCTCACCCCTTCGGGGTTGGCGCGATGGATCGCTCCCGGCGATCCACTGTTCCAGCGGGCTTCGAGGCGCCGTGCGTCAGGTAGCGCTTGCGCGCAACCTGACCTACTTCAATCCTGCGCATCCAGTCGGCCGAGCAGGCGCAGGCCACCGTGCATGGCGCGGATGCGTTCGCCGATGGCGGTCTCTATGGCCGCGTCGGAGCTGCGTTCGGCCGCGGTCAGCGGCCAGGGGCGATGGCGGCAGTGGGCGGGCAGGGGTGGCAGGCGGGCGACGTCGGTCTGGTCGAGGGTGACGACGAGATCGGCCCAGGCGAGGTCGGCGGCGTCGACGCCGATCGTGGTGCGGGCCTCGATCCGTTCGTCGTGGATCGCGGCGGCGCGGCGTACCGCATGGGCGATGCTGGCGTCGGCGACCAACAGGATGCGCGCGGGGCGCTTGAACATGCCGTTCGCGATTTGCGTAGAGATCTGTATTGAAATGATTTAATGCGTTTCGTCCGGCCGGCGCACGACGCCGGTGACGATGCCGAGGATCTCGATTTCCTCGTTCCTGAGCACGATCGGCGGCATGTCCGGGTTGGCCGGTTGCAGGCGGATGCCGTCGTTGTCGATGTAGAACTTCTTGAGCGTGACCTGCGCGCCGTGGATCAGCGCCACCACGGCCTGGCCGTTCTCGGCCGTCTGGCGTTTTTCGACCACGATGACGTCGCCGTCCTGGATGTTGTCGTCGATCATGGAATGGCCGCGCACGCGCAGGGCGTAGGTGTTGCGGCGGACCATGCTGGCCGGTACGCGCACGCGCTCGTCCTGTTCGCAGAGATCGATCGGCAGACCGGCCGTGACCCAGCCGAGCAGCGGCAGGTCGACCATGGGTTCGGACTCGAAAGCGACGTCGGCCAGTGCCGCGGGCCAGACCGGGCGGCGGCGCTTGGGGAACGGAAGGGCGGTCGACGGGCTGGTATCCAATATGAGCTGGGATATGGACTGAGACATGGGCGGGCCTCCTGAGCGTTCAGGGAGGATAGCACGCGATGGAGTTCACGCAATGGGTTGGGCTATAAACCTCATGTAATGCATGAGGTTTATGGGGGCTTGCGGGTTCAGGCGTTGCCGCGTCCCGCCACTTGCGTGCCGAGGCTGCGCGCAAATTCCAGCATGCGTTCGGTCGAGCGCAGCGCGCCGAGGCGCACGTCCTCAGGCACGTGGATTTCGTTGCTGCCGTTCTCCAGTGTGGAGAGCAGATTGGACAGGCCGTTCATGGCCATCCACGGGCAGTGCGCGCACATGCGGCAGGTCGCGCCGATGCCGCCGGTGGGGGCGGCGATCAGGTCCTTGTCCGGCGCCGCCTGCTGCATCTTGTAGAAAATGCCGCGGTCGGTGGCGACGATCAGGGTCTTGTTCGGCAGCGTGGTGGCGGCCTTGACGATCTGGGTGGTGGAGCCGACGATGTCGGCCAGTGCGATCACGTCGGCCGGCGACTCCGGATGCACCAGCACGGCGGCGTCCGGGTATTGTTCCAGCAGTTGCTTCAGCGCGCGCGCCTTGAATTCGTCGTGCACCACGCAGGCGGCGTTCCACAGCAGCATGTCGGCGCCGGTGGTCTGCTGGATGTAATGGCCGAGGTGCTGGTCGGGCGCCCACAGAATCTTGTGGCCCTCGGCGTCGAGGTGTTCGATGAGTCTGACCGCGATGCTGGAGGTGACGACGTAGTCGGCGCGCGCCTTCACCCGCGCCGAGGTGTTGGAATACACCACCACTGTGCGGTCGGGATTTTCGTCGCAGAAGGGGATGAACTCGTCGGCCGGGCAGCCGAGGTCGAGCGAACATTCGGCTTCCAGCGTCGGCATCAGCACGCGCTTTTCCGGGCTCAGGATCTTCGCCGTCTCGCCCATGAAGCGCACGCCCGCGACCACCAGCGTGCTCGCCGGATGATCGCGGCCGAAGCGTGCCATCTCCAGCGAATCGGAGACGCAGCCGCCGGTCTCCTCGGCCAGCCGTTGCAGTTCGGCGTCGACGTAATAATGCGCCACCAGCACCGCGTTCTCGCGCGTCAGCAGTTCCTTGATGCGCGCAATGATGTGCTCGCGCTCGGCGCCCTTGGGATGCGGCGTGTGCGACTCGACCCAGGCGGTTTCCGGGGCCTCGACTTCGTGCAGGGGAATGACGGCGTTCTTCATTTCGTCGGTGGCGCTGACATCAAACTGACATACCGGGATTGTATGCCTGCGCCCCCGATCAAACCACTTCGGGGGCATTCAAAAGTCCCTCTATGTCCTGGGGTACGGTACTAACCCAGCGCCCGCCGCAGATCCTCCAGCCGCCGTACCGACACCTTCTCGACCGTGCCGAGTTCCTGCGCGAACAGCGACACGCGCAGTTCCTCGATCAGCCAGCGATAGCGTTGCACCTGCGTATTGTCGCCGGTCCTGACGAGCCGTGCTTTGGCATCTTCCCACAGCGGCAGGAGATCGACGCGCAGGCGCCGGTCCTTGTCGGGCTCGCGATCGAGGCGCTGCATGCGGCGTTCGACCGCATCCAGCCAGCGCGGAAACTGGGCCAGCCATTCGGCCGGCACGTCGAGCAGGAAGTGCGGATAAACCAGATGATCGAGCTGGTCGCGCATGTCGGCGGCGGCCTCGATCCAGGACAGCGGCAGACTGCCCTTGAGCCGCGCGCGCACGGCGTGGTGACGTTCGAGGATGCGCGCGGCGAGCGCGCACAGGTCGTTGGCCTCGGCGACGACGCGCGCCGCGGCCTCGTCGCAGCGCGCGTCGAAGGTCTCGCGCTCGCGTGGCCACGGCGCCTGCATCGCCGCACGCTCGACGGCGGCGAAGATCAGGTCTTCCTTCAGCGTCTCGCAGCGATCGACGGATGCGTATTGCAGGCACATGGACTGGATGCCGGGCAGATGGCGTTGCAGGTATTTCACCGGCTCGCGCAGCCGCAGCATGAACAGTCGCCGCAGGCCGGCGCGGTGGGTGTGCGCAGCCGCGGCGGGCGCATCGCAGAGCACGAGCGCGACCGTATCGCCGCGGTCGTCGAGCGCGGGCCAGCCGCGCAGGCCGATGCCGTGACGCTCGAAGTCGACGTGTTCCGGCAGTTCGCCGAAGTCCCAGTCGGTGATGCCCTCGCGCTCGAAACCCTGCGGGCGCGTCTGCTCGAAGGAGCGTTCGGCGCGGCCGGAGAGTTCGTCCTTCAGGCTTTGCAGATCGCGGCCGGCAGCGATCTCGCGGCCTTCCTCGTCGAGCACGCGCAGGCGCAGGCGCAGATGCGCTTCGAGCGCCGCCTCGTTCCAGCTCTCGCGAGGCACCTCGACGCCGGTCATCTGGCGCAGCACGTCCGCCAGCGCATCGAGCAGCGAGCCTTGGCCGGGTTCGATGCGCGCGAGTGCGGCGCGCGCGAAGTCGGGCGCCGGCACGAAATGCTTGCGCAGACCCTTCGGCAGCGAACGGATGAGCGCCGCGACGCGCTCCTCCAGCAGACCCGGCACCAGCCATTCGGCACGCGCGGCGTCGAGTCCATTGAGGGCGGCGGCGGGCACGCTCACGCTCACGCCGTCGTCCTCCGCGCCGGGTTCGAAGCGATAGGCGAGCGGTAGGCGCAGGCCGTTCCATTCCAGACGATCGGGAAAACGTTCGGCGCCGAGATGCGCCGCGTCCTGCTGCATGAGCGCTTCGCGCGTGAACAACAGCGCCTTCGCGTCCTCGCGTTCGGCGCGCTTGCGCCAGCGTTCGAAGCCCGCGCCGTCGTGGATCTCGGCCGGCAGGCGCGCGTCGTAGAACGCGAACAGGGTTTCCTCGTCCACCAGCAGATCGCGCCGCCGGCCCTTGGCTTCGAGCGCCTCGACCTCGGCGACGAGCGCGCGGTTGTGGGAAAGGAATTCGCCGCGCGTGCGCAGGCGGCCTTCGACGAGACCCTCGCGGATGAAGATACGCCGTGCGTCGGCGGCATCGATGCGGCCGTAGTTGACGCGCCGGCGCGGCTGCACGACGAGACCGAACAGCGACACGCGGTCGAAGGCCGCGACCGTGCCCGCGCGCTCCTCGAAATGCGGCTCGAAGTGATGATGCCGCAGCAGATGCGGCACGGCGCTCTCGATCCACTCGGGTTCGATCTTCGCGCACATGCGCGCATAGACGCGCGTGGTCTCGACCACCTCCGCCGCCAGCAGCCAGCGCGGCGGTTTCTTCGCCATGCCCGAACCCGGATGGACGTGGAAGCGCCGGCCGTGCGCGCCGAGAAAATCGCCCTTCTCGGTACGATTGCCGGCGTGCGCCGCGAAGCCCGCGATGAGCGCGCGATGGATCGCCGCCGGTTCGGCGGGCTTGTCGTTCTCGCGCAGTTCCATTTCCGTCAGCGCGCCCTTCAACTGGCCGTGCAGTTCGTGCCACTCGCGCATGCGCAGGTAGGACAGAAACCGCTCCTCGCACCAGCCGCGCAGCTTGTTGCGCGACAGATGGCGCGCCTGTTC
>JAQVJI010000204.1 GCA_028695255.1 Chromatiales bacterium
CCAGTTCTCGCGTGCCAGCGCGACGCCGCGGTGTACCGCCTCGTGCACGAGGGCGTGCGGGCCTTCGAGACGCGCGAAGGATTGCGTCCGACCGAATTGTGCGCGTCCCTCGCCATCGTAATACCAGTGCCCGAGGCGACATTCGTGGTGAGTCTTCTTGACCGCCTGGCACTCCTCGCAGTCTTCGCCTTTCTCCACCGCCATGTAGGCATTCTGCATGTAGATGATGTGGTCCATCTTGACCAGCGAGCCGAAGGAGTGGTCGCGGGCGCGCGTCAGGCGGTTGATGGTCTCCGCGGCCGATTGCGCAATGCCGGCGAAACGACCACGGAATTCCTCCACCTGGGTGGTGATGCTTCCGCTCAGTTCGCTCGCGGTCGTGGTCTCTTGCACCATGGCATCGACGCGACGGGTGAAGCGGTCGAGAATGCCGCTGATCTCCTGCGTCGAGACCTGGGTGCGGCTGGCCAGGGTACGCACCTCGTCGGCGACGACCGCGAAGCCGCGACCCATCTCGCCGGCGCGCGCGGCCTCGATCGCCGCGTTGAGCGCGAGCAGATTGGTCTGGTCGGCGATGGCCGAGATGATCTGCAAGGCCTTGGTGACGGCGGCGCTCTCCTCGTTGAGGGCATGCGCTGCGCCGGCCACGTCCTGCACCCGCTGGTTGATGTCGACCAGCGATTCGCTGATGTGGTTGACGGCCGACGCACTCTGCGTAGCGGCGTCGCGGTTGGATTCCGCGATGCGTTCCACGCCGTCGATCTCTTCGGTGATGCGCATCAGGTCGCCCTGGTTGATCTTGAGGTTGCGCGACAGGTTCTCGCTGCTGAGGCCGTGCAGGCGCGAGGCAAGTTCGTTGCGCGAGATGTAACGGACGTTTTCCTCCATCGCATCGATGGCGATGTTGATCTTCTCCTGCGAGGCCGCGAAGTCGCCCGGGATGCCGAAGGACATGGTCTTGCGGTGAAACTTGCCCTCCGTGACGTTCATGAAGCAGGTGTTCACTTCCTTGAAGTAGAACTCGATCATGTCGAGAAAGTCGTTGAGTTCCCACGCGACCTTGCCGACCTCGCCGAGGCCGGCGGTGTCGGTGATGCGGCTGCACAATTGTCCGCGGCGGGATTCGTGCAGCACCCCGTAGATGCGGTTCAGCGCCTCGATCGGCCGGCGTGCGTGCTGGTAGGCGTAGACCGAGAACGCGATGGCGGCGAGCGGGAAGATCAGCATCACCCAGTCGAAGCCGTTGCGTACCACGCCGACGATGATGTCGGCGGTGATGATCAACACGAACACCAGGCAGACGATCATGAACTGTGCGTCGAGAAACGGTTTGCTGCCGCTGACGCCGTTGCCGCGGTTCGATGGTCTGGCCGTCTGTTTCATGGGTGTGATTCCAGGGCGGTAAGGGATAGCGCCGACGCGCGGAGGTACGCGGCGTCAGATCGACAGGATGAAGCGCTCGTAGTCGGTACCGAGGCCCTTCAGCGTGTCCTGCACGAAGCGGATCGATGCGTCGGTCGCCTTGGCGGCGCCGGCCGCCTTCTCGATCTCCAGCATCTGCTTGTAGATGGGTCGGACGACGTCGAGCGCGGCCGGTTTCGGTTTGCGGCGCACCGAGAAATAGCCGATCACCTTGCCATTGGCATCGCGGTCCGGCGTGACGTTGGCGAACACCCAGTAGCCGTGACCTTCCGAGGTCATGTTGAACACGTAGGCGAAGAATTCCTGCCCGGACTTGAGCGTATCCCACAGCAGCTTGAAGGCGCCGCGGGGCATGTCGGGGTGGCGGACGATGTTGTGCTGGATGCCGAGTAACTGGCGCTCGCTGTAGTTCGCGATGCGCATGAAGGTGCGGTTGGCGTAGGTGATGCGGCCGGTCAGGTCGGTCTTGCTGACGATGATGTCGTCGTCGGTCAGCGAAATCTCCTTACCGGTGGGGGTGATTTTGGGCTTCATTCAAAATGGCCTTGCTGGCAGTGGTCCGGTTCGGTGCGTCCTGCAAGGTCGGAATCCCGATGGTCGACCTAATGAAGGTCGACCTGATGTAAATACACAGCGATATTCAGTCTGTCAATGATGCAGGTCGCTCCTCCACGGCCGATCGGGATCCGGATCTCAGACCGGTGTTTCGGAGCGTGCGTGCGGAGCCTGCGCAGTGACGTCGTCCGCGAGTGCGGTCAGGTGCGGGGCGATCTCGGATGCGGGCAGCGGCGGGGCGAACAGGAATCCCTGCAACTGATCGCAATCATGTTGCAGGAGAAAGTCGCGTTGGTAGGCGGTTTCGACGCCTTCGGCCACGACCTGCTGGCCGAGGCTGTGGCCGAGCGCGATGACGGCGACCGCGATCTTGCCGCCTGCATCGCTGCGCGCGCCGATGCGGCCGTCGTCGGCGCGAATGTCGCTGATGAAGCGGCGATCGATCTTGAGCGTGTGCACGTCGAACTGTTCGAGGTAGGCGAGCGACGAATAGCCGGTGCCGAAATCGTCGATCGACAGTTGCACGCCGAGCTTGCGCAGGTCGGCGAGCGTGTCGACCGCCTGGCCGACGTCGTGCATCAGCAGGGTCTCGGTGAGTTCGAATTCCAGCAGTTGCGGCGGCAGCCGGTATTCGGCCAGCAGCGCCCGCGTCAGGCCCGGCAGATCCTGCTGTCTGAACTGATGGGCCGAGATGTTCACTGCCATGACCACCGGCGGATGACCCTGGTCGAGCCAGGCGCGCAACTGGCGCGCTGCCGCGCGCAACACCCATTCGCCGATCGGCAGGATCAGGCCGGACTCCTCCGCCACCGGAATGAAACGCTCGGGGCCGGTCAGACCCAGTTCCGGGTGGCGCCAGCGCAGCAGTGCCTCGACACCGACGATGCGGCTGCTGCGGGCATCGAACTTCGGCTGATAGTAGAGCAGCAACTCGTCGCGCTCGATGGCGCTGCGCAACTGGTTTTCGAGCAACAGCCCGCCGAGCGAGGCGGTGTTCATGTCGGCGGAATAGAACTGGAAGCCGTTGCGGCCGTTGGCCTTGGCCTGATACATCGCCGCGTCGGCGTTGCGCAACAGCATCGAAACGGTCTGGCCGTCTTCCGGATGCAGCGCGATGCCGACGCTGCCGGTGACGGTCAGTTCGTGCGCACCGGCCTTGATCGGGCTCTCCAGCGCGGCGAGTATCTTGCGTGCGACCAGCGCGGCGTCCTGCGTGTGCTCGATGTCGGGCAGTACGATCACGAATTCGTCGCCGCCCTGGCGCGTCACGGTATCGGTTTCGCGCACGGCGTCCAGGCAGCGCCGGGCGACGGTGACCAGCAGCATGTCGCCGACCTCGTGGCCGAGACTGTCGTTGATGTTCTTGAAGCGATCGAGGTCGAGGAACAGCACCGCCGAACGCCGTCCGCTGCGACGCGATTGCAGGATGGCCTGTCCGAGCCGGTCGTGCAGCAGCACGCGGTTCGGCAGGTTGGTGAGCGCGTCGTGATAGGCGAGGTGATGAATGCGCGCCTCGGCCTCCTTGCGATCCGAAATGTCGGAGAAGACGCCGATGTAATGCGTGGGCGAACCCGATTGATCGAATACGGTGGTGATCGACAGCCACTCCGGATATACCTCGCCATTGCGGCGCCGGTTCCAGATCTCGCCCTGCCATTGTCCTTCGCGTTGCAGCGTCTGCCACATCTCGCGATAGAAGTCGTCGCCCTGACGGCCGGAGCGCAGGATCGACGGCATCTGTCCCACGACTTCTTCCTGCGTATAGCCGGTGACGGTGGTGAACGCCGGATTGACCGCGACGATGCGCGATGCGGCATCGGTGATCATCATGCCCTCGGTGGCATTGGTGAACACCGTCGCGTACAGGCGCAGTTCGGTCTGAGTCCTCTGCAAGGCAGAAAGATGGGCCTCCAGGTCGCGGTTGCTGCGTGCAAGGTCTTGCGAGGCGCGTCCGAGCCGCAGGGTGGTCAGCGCGAGATAGCCGACCATCATCAGGGCCAGGATGTAGAGCGCGAGGCGGAAGTGGTGCGCCCGGCGCGTGGCGCGTTCGAAGCCATGCGCGTATTCGAGGCTCATGCGTTCGGCGAGCGCCGCCGTCGGCTGTTCCAGGATGTCCCGCGTCAACGCATCCAGCACCGGCTTGCGCTCGACGATCACGCCGGCGTGCAGCAGGGTGTTCTGCAGCAGTTCGGCGGTGGCCCTGTCCTGGGTTTGACCGAGTGCCAGCAGCCGCTGCCGGCGCCGTTCCAGATCGTCGCCGAGCGTCGGATCGGGCGTTTGCGCGAAGCTCAGCACGCCGCGGGAGAACGAGCCGACCTCGCGCGCGAATTCGGGCCGATGTTCGACGCCGGCGATCAGCCGCTCGGCGACGATGGGAAACCAGGCCAGCGAATTGCGCAACACCGACATCTCGCGCTTGAAATCGTCGATCAGCAGCGCCTTGTCCTGCTGGTGGAGGCGATAGGTCGCCATCGTCGCCGCGACGCGCTGGCCGTCCGCCGCCGGGAGATAGCGCGGGACTTCATTCAGCGCGTCGATCAATCCGTGCAGGCGTCCGACGGTTGCGACGATCAGATCGAAATCGCGATCGACGCCGAAGCGGCTGGTGAGCATGGCGGCATTCAGCTCGGTGTCGGCCTGGCGCAGTTCGCGCAGCTTGCGGGTGTATTCGTGATGCGCATCGGTGGAGACCGCGTCGGCCTCGAAGAACAGCCAGCTCAACAGCGTGGCGGCGACGAGCAGCGCCGCCATCACCCGCAACAG
>JAQVJI010000029.1 GCA_028695255.1 Chromatiales bacterium
GGAACTCGGCAACATGCCGGCGTGGGGTGCAGTCCTGACGGCGGCGGAGATCGACGCGGCCATCGCCTGGTTCCAGTCTTTGTGGCAGGACGAAATCTACGTCACCTGGGTGGAGATCGATCGCAACCGCAGGCACTGATTGTGCCTGCCCTCGTTTTGACGACAGGGAATGCGGACGGGCCGCCTACGCACAGGTGTGTCGTCAGTGCCGCGTACGCTTGCCCGATCGCCGTCCGTCGGTTCCTCGCGGCCTCTGTGCCTTTCGTGACAGATCATCTCCCGACATTTGTGGTCCAATGCTCGCAAATGACCGTGGAGTCACAACCCATGTCTTCCCCGTCCCGCGATGCAGTGACCACGACCCGTCTGAGCATCGGTGGCATGCGCTGCGCCGGCTGCGTGAGTGCGGTCGAACAGGCGCTTGCGGCGGTGCCGGGTGTGACCAAGGCCCAGGTCAACTTCGCCGATCACAGCGCCGAGGTGAGCGGCCGCGCCGCAACGGAAGCGTTGATCGAAGCCGTGCGGGACGCGGGCTACGACGCGGCATCGATGGAGGCCGCGGGCGACGAGGATGCACGGCGGGCGGAGGCCGAGGCACAGGCCCTGCGGCTGCGTCTGTATCGCACACTCGCGGCCAGCGCGCTGGCGTTGCCGTTGCTCGTCGGCGACATGCTGCTCGGCCTGTTTCCGCACCTTGATCACGCGCGCGGTTTCTGGTTCGTCGTCGGCCTGCTGACGGCCGGCGTCATGGCCTATGCCGGGGGGCATTTTTTCAGCGGTGCCTGGAAGGCCTTCCGGCATCACAACGCGACCATGGACACGCTGATCGCGCTCGGCACCGGCGCCGCCTGGGTCTACTCCATGCTGATGGTGGTCTGGCCCGGGTTGTTTCCCGAGCAGGTGCGGCATCCCTATTTCGAGGCGGCGGTGGTGATCATCGCCTTCGTCAATCTGGGCGCCTGGCTCGAGGCGCGCGCCAGACGCCGCACCTCGCAGGCGATCCGGCGCCTGCTCGATCTGCAACCGGCCACGGCGCGGGTGATTCGTCAGGGCGTCGAACAGGACGTGCCGGTGGAAACCGTCGGCCTCGGAGAAGTGCTGCGCGTGCGTCCCGGCGAGCGTATCCCGGTGGACGGCGAGTTGCTGGATGGTGAATCACGCGTCGACGAGTCAATGCTGACCGGCGAGCCGATGCCGAAGTCCAAGCATCCGGGTGACGCGGTGAGTACCGGTACGCTCAACACCAGTGGCAGTTTCCTGATGCGCGCCACGCACATCGGGCGCGACACGGCGTTGGCCCGCATCATCGAGCTGGTGCGTCGCGCGCAGGGCGCCAAACCCGCCATCGGCCGCATCGTGGACCGCGTCGCCGGCGTGTTCGTGCCGGTGGTGCTGATCGTTGCCGTACTGACCTTCCTGGCGTGGTTCAACTTCGGGCCGGAACCGCGCGTGAGCTACATCCTGGTCACCGTCATGTCGGTGCTGCTGATCGCCTGCCCCTGTGCGCTCGGGCTCGCGACGCCGATTTCCATCATGGTGGGTGTCGGCAAGGCGGCGGAACTCGGCATCCTGATCCGCAACGGCGAGGCGCTGGAAACCGCCGGGCGACTGACCACCGTGATCCTCGACAAGACGGGCACGGTGACCGAAGGGCGTCCGGCCGTGACCGACGTCGTGCCGGCATCTGGTTGGAGCGAGTCGGGCGTCTTGCGCCACGCCGCCAGCCTGGAGGCAGCCTCCGAACACCCCTTGGCACAGGCCGTCATCGAGGCGGCGGTACGGCAGGATCTCGAACCCCTGTCGCTCGAAGCCTTCGATGCAATCGCGGGGCAGGGCGTGCACGGCAAGGTCGGCGGCCGCGACGTCCTGGTTGGCAATGCACGCCTGCTCGCCGTTCACGGCCTGGCCGATACGGCACTCGATGCCGAAGCGGAACGTCTGGCCGGGCTCGGTCGCACACCCGTCTACGTCGCGGTGGGTGGTGTGGTCGCCGGCCTGATCGGCGTCGCCGACCCGATCAAGCCGGATTCGGCGGCGGCCGTGGCGCGACTGAAGCAATTGGGATTGAAGGTCGTGTTGCTGACCGGCGACCGCCTGGCAGCGGCGCGTGCGATAGCGGCGCAGGCCGGCATCGACGAAGTGGACGCCGAAGTGCTGCCGGCCGACAAGGCCGAACACGTGGCGCGGCGGCAGGCGGCAGGCGAGAGGGTGGCGATGGTCGGCGACGGCATCAACGACGCGCCGGCACTGGCGCGCGCCGACGTCGGTTTTGCCATCGGCAGCGGTACGGACGTGGCGATCGAGAGCGCGGACGTGACCTTGATGGGCGGATCGCTGCATGCCGTTGCCGACGCGGTGGCGTTGTCACGCGCGACGCTCGGCAACATCCGTCAGAACCTGTTCGGCGCCTTCGTCTACAACACGGCCAGCATCCCGGTCGCGGCCGGCGTGCTGTATCCGTTCATCGGTCTGTTGCTGAATCCGATGATCGCCGGCGCCGCGATGGCGCTGTCCTCGGTCACGGTGGTGAGCAACGCCAATCGCCTGCGCGGCTTTCGCACGGGCCGCGCGGAGTGACCGGCATGTTCGAGTGGCTGATGAATATCCTTGGGCTGGCGCTGATCGTGCTGATCGTGTGGTGGTTCCGGCTCGGGCGGGGTGGGTGAGGCCGGTGGTGCCGCCTGCCTGGCTGGACCCGACGACGGGCGTGGCTGGGGATGGCGGCAGCGGAGGGGGGTCAGCTTTCCATTTGCGATTGCTGATAGTTTTCGAGGCCCACGCGCTGGATCAGATCCAGTTGGGTTTCCAGCCAGTCGATGTGTCCTTCCTCGCTCTCCAGGATGTCCTCGAACAGCTCACGGCTGACATAGTCGCCGCAGGACTCGCACCAGGCGATCGCCTCCTTGAGCAGCGGCAGGCCGTCCATTTCCAGCGCCAGATCGCACTCCAGGATTTCCTTCGTATTCTCGCCGATGCGCAGCTTGCCAAGATCCTGGAGATTGGGCAGGCCTTCGAGGAACAGGATGCGCTCGATGAGTTGATCGGCGTGTTTCATCTCGTCGATCGACTCGTGGTACTCGTGTTCGTCGAGGCGCTTGAGTCCCCAGTTCTTGAACATGCGGGCGTGCAGGAAGTACTGATTGATGGCGGTCAGTTCGTTCCTCAACGCACGGTTGAGATAGTCGATGACTTTGGCGTCCCCTTTCATGTAGTGCTGTCTCCTCATGGAAGCCGTTTGAATGGAGGTGTCGTGACGTTGCGGCGGTTGCCGGCGTCGGGTCCGGTACGGACGCGGCGCACGCGGACCATGGATCGTCAGTCCGCGCCTGATCGAATTGTAGGACAGAGTGGGGACGGTCGCGCGAACGCTGGGTCGGTGCCGCGTGCGCGCGGCTCGATGTGGCGGGTGTCCGGCGTCTATGCGCCGGCGGGACAGGGAAGGGGTTCGCAGCCGCGGCCCGGTCCGGGGCGGCTCGCGAGATGCTCGCGCAGGATGCCCTTGGCGCACTGACCGCACTTGCCGCAGTCGCTGCAGACGCCGAGTTGTTCGCGCAGCTCACGCATGCTGGCGGCGCCGTTCTCCACCGCGTGCCGGATTTGCCGGTCGGTCACGCCCTTGCAGATGCAGATGTACATTGTCGCGAGTCCTACAGGATTGACAATGAGAATGATTGTCGTTTGAGTTGATGTCGCCAGTCAAGGGATTTGTGCGAATACACATCCAACTGAAAAATATATGGTTTTCTGCCCATGAGGTATTTTGTGGTGGACGCGGGCAAACAGACCGGACTCATGCCGATCAATGTCGAGCAAGGAACGTACCGGAGTGGTGGGGTGCTGCGGCGGGTGCCGCCGGCAGGGTGAGAACGATCAGCGCTTGCGCTCGTCGACCATATCCCGGGTCCAGAAGCGGATGCGGTTGCCGCCTTCCTTCTTGGCCAGATACATCGCCTGATCAGCCTGACGGATCAACTCCATCACGTCCTGGGCGGTATGCGGGTAGAGGCTGATGCCGATGCTCGCTCCGATCGAGCAGCGTTCGCCCTTCAGACGCATCGGACGCTGCATGGCGCGCAGTACCTTGGTCGCGACGAGGACGGCGTCTTCCGGTGCGGCGAGGTCGGTGAGTACGACGACGAACTCATCGCCGCCGACGCGTGCCACGGTATCGACGCGCCGGAACTGGTGCCGCAGTCGGCGTGCGATGAAGCGCAGCGCAATGTCGCCCTGATCGTGCCCGAGCCGGTCGTTGATCGGTTTGAAGTCGTCCAGATCCACCATCACGATGCCGACCCGCCCACGATGGCGCCGTGCGCCTTCGAGCGCATGCATCAGGCGGTCCTCGAACAGGCGTCGGTTCGGCAGGCCGGTCAACGGATCGTGCAGTGCAAGTCGGGTCAGGCGAGCCTGTTCCGCCTTGTGGGCACTGATGTCGGACAGGATGGCGACATGGTTGAGCACGCGGCCGTCGGTGCCGCGAATCGCCTGTACGCCCAGTGCGAGCGGCAGATCCTCCGCGCCTGGCCGCAGCCAGCGCACCTCGCCCTTCCAGGACTCGCCGCCTGACAGGGTCTGTTCGATCTGCGGCCACGGGTCCTCGCCCTGCACGTCAGTGATCCACTCATGCAGGGGACGTTCGTGGATGCTGCTCGCCGATCGGCCGAGCAGCCGTTCGACGGCCGGGTTGGCACTCAGAATACGGCCCCTGGCGTCGGTGACGACGATGCCTTCGGTGACGTGTTCGAGGATCGCCCGCAGTCGTGCCTCGCTTTCGGCCAGCGACGCCTGGCTGCGTTTGATCGCCGACAGGTCGTTGAAGATCGCCGCGTGGCGTACCTCGTTGCCGCTCTGGTTCTCGATGCGGCTGATCGACAACTGGACCGGCACGCGCTCGCCGTTCTGGCGCAGGATGGCCGTTTCCTCGCGTCGCCCGCGTCCGAAGGGACCCATCAGGCGCTGCACGATGAACTGAGGGTCCGGGGCGGCGATGATCGCGGTCAACGGCATGTCGGCGAGGGCCTCGCTGCCGTATCCGCTCAGGTGCCGCAGCGCCGGATTGGCGGCCACGATGCGTGCATCCTCGCTGAGGATGGCAATGCCGTTGGGACTGGAATCGATGATGCGCTCGGCCAGTTGGAGCGTCTGTTTGGACTGGTTCAGCGCCTGCTCGCGCCGGCGAAGCGTCTCCTGCAACTGTTGGGCATAGGTGTGCTCGACGCTCGCCAGGATGTCGGCGAACGTGAGCAGTCCGGTGACGCGATCGTTCTCGTCCAACACGCCGAGGTGACGGATGCGCTGCTCCAGGAACAGGCTGCGCGCCTGGTAGATGCTGGTCTGGGCACGTACCGTGATCAACGGCCGCGAGGCGTGCGGGCCGACGCGTTCCTTTGCCTTGCCGTCGGCGATCAGGCGCACGATGTCGCGCTCGGTGAGTATCCCGTCCGGGTTGCCCTCTTCGGTGACGACCACGGCATCGACGCCGAGCCCCCGCATCTGCTGCATGGCCTGTGGCAGCGTCGTGCCGGCATCCAGTATCAACGTCGTTCGGCTCATCACCGAGCCGACCTCGCGCAGATGCAGATAGAATTCGACGCCCTGATTCAGGATGACGTCGGTCTGCGTCAGCAGGCCGAGGCGCTGACCCTCATCGTCGACGACCAGAAAGTGTCGGATGTTCTCGGCGCGCATGCGCAGTGCTGCGTTGCTCAACGGCGCGTCACGCCGGATGCTTTTTACCGGCGTGCTCATGAAGTCCTCGATGGGACGGTCGAGCACGTTCTCCTGCATGAGATCGAGTTCGAGGATGTCGTGTTCGGTCCAGATGCCGCGCACGCGATGCTCGTCCACCACCAGGATGCAGCTGACGCGTTCCTCCTGCATTCGGTGCGCAGCGACGTGCAGTGGCGTGTCGCCGCTGCATTCGACGATGCGCTGCGACATCACCTGTTCGACCAGGGTGTCGAGCGATAGATCGAACTCGACTGCGGAAGGTTCCAGGATGCTCGTGCTCATGGCAGGCGGTGGGAGGCGTGCGGCGGTCCGGATATGACGGATCGATTATAGGGCACTTGCGGCCATCGGCAGAAACCCGTGCAGCCGCCGCAGTATTCCCGGCGAATCAGTTCGCGCCGCCGGACGGCAATTCCGCCGACGGCTCCACCGTACAGACGTCGCGCGGGAAGACGATCAGATGGTCGAAATCCAGACGGATGCCGATGCGCGAGCCGGTCGGGTGGTCGTGATGGCTGGGAGTGAGGCACAGTACCTTCGAACCGCCGGACAGGCGCAGCGTGTACAGGAACTGGGCGCCGCGGAAGGCCTTTTCGACCACTTCGCCGATCATCGGGCTGGCATCGTCGTGCTGGATGTCGTCCGGCCGCACCAGCACGTCGACGCCCATGCCGCGCGTGCAGCCGGGCGGGACCTTGCCCGGAATCAGGCCCATCTCGGTCTCGACCTCGCGGGCATTGAGCACGGTGCCGGGCAGGATCACGCCCTGGCCGATGAAGTCGGCCACGAAGCGGTTGGACGGCTTGTGATAGAGGTTGTAGGCGTTGTCCCATTGCATGATGTGGCCGGCACGCATGACGCCGATGTGGTCGGCGATGGCGAAGGCCTCCATCTGGTCGTGGGTGACGAGCATCGCGGTGATGTTTTCCTGCTTCAGGATGCCGCGCACCTCGCGCGCCAGGCCTTCGCGCAGTTCCACGTCCATGCTGGAAAACGGTTCGTCGAGCAGCATCAGGCGCGGTCGCGGTGCCAGCGCACGGGCCAGTGCGATGCGCTGTTGCTGGCCGCCGGAGAGGGCGTGCGGGTAGGCCTTGCCGTATTGCGGCAGCCCGACCATTTCCAGCAACTCCGCCACGCGCGCGGCATAGGCCTCGCCCTTCCAGCGGCGGATGCCGAAGCCGATGTTGTCGGCCACCGTCAGGTGCGGGAACAGCGCGAAGTCCTGGAACACCATGCCGACCTGGCGTCGTTCCGGCGGCAGGGTCCAGCCGGGCCGGCTCACCTCCTCGTCACCGAGCACGATGCGCCCGCCCGATACCGGTTCGAAGCCGGCGATCGCCCGCAGCAGGGTGGTCTTGCCGCAGCCCGAAGGACCGAGCAGGCAGCCGATGGTCCCCTTGCGCAGACCGAAGGAGGCGCTGTGCACCACGTCCTTGCCGTGGTAGCCGACGCTGACTCGTTGTACGTCAAGCAGGCGTGTCATGTCCGGGGCGCGAGCGGCTGATGGTGCGTGAAAGCAGGATCACCGGCAGGATGCCCGCCAGTACGATGGCGAGCGCGGCGCTCGCCGACTGTGCCAGACGTTCGTCGCCGGCCAGCTCGAAGGCGCGCACCGCCAGTGTGTTGAAGTTGAACGGCCGCAGTATCAGTGTCGCCGGCAGTTCTTTCAAGACGTCGACGAACACCAGCAGGCCGGCGGTGAGCACGCTGCCGCGCATGATCGGCAGGTGCACGCGCGCGAGCACGCTGCGCGGCGGCATGCCGAGACAGCGCGCCGCATCGTCCATCGACGGCTTGATCTTGGTCAGCGCGGCCTCGACCGTGTTCAGCGATACGGCGAGAAAACGCACGCAGTAGGAGAACACCAGCGCCACCAGCGTGCCTGACAGGATCAGGCCGGTGGAGACGCCGAAGTGCTCGCGCATCCAGCCATCGATGCCGTTGTCGATCCAGGCGAAAGGCAGCATCACGCCGACGGCGATCACGGTGCCGGGGATCGCATAGCCCATGCCGGCCAGGCGCACTGCGGCGGTGACCATGAATGACGATCGCATGCGCTTGCCATAGGCCATGAAGACGGCGAGCAGCACCGCGATCAGTGCGGCGGTCGCTGCCAGACCGAGACTGTTCCAGACCAGGCGCAGGAAGTCCGTGTGCCACCAGTCGTCGAGCGTGATCGCCGCCCACCAGCCGAGCTGGAGCGCCGGCAGCAGAAAGCCGAACACGACCGGGATCGCGCAGGCGACGAGTGCGCCGGCACGTCGCCAGCCACTGAGTCGGTAGCGCGGCAGGCGTGAATAGCGGGAACTCGTGTGATGGAAGCGTGCGCGTCGGCGTGAGCCGCGTTCGAGCAGGATCAGCAGGAACACGAAACCCATCAGGATGGCGGACAACTGCGCCGCTGCGGCCGGGTCGCCGAGGCCGAACCAAGTGCGGAAAATGCCGGTGGTGAAGGTGGTCAGGCCGAAGTATTGCGCGGTGCCGTAGTCGGCCAGCGTTTCCATCAACGCCAGCGACAGACCGGTGATGATGGCCGGGCGGGCGAGCGGAATGGCCACGCGATAGAAGCCGGCCCAGGGGCCGGCGCCGAGCGTGCGCGACACCTCCAGTACGCATACCGATTGTTCGAGGAAGGCCGCCCGCGCCAGCAGATAGACGTAGGGATAGAGCACCAGCGTAAGCATCACCACCGCGCCGCCGAGAGAACGCACCTCGGGGAACCAGTAGTCGCCGTAGGACCAGTCGAACAGTTCGCGCAGGCCGGTCTGCACCGGGCCGGCGAAGTCCAGCATGCCGGTATAGGTGTAGGCGATGATGTAGGCGGGGATGGCCAGCGGCAGCAGCAGTGCCCATTCGAACAGACGCCGGCCCGGAAACTCGCACAGGCTCACCATCCAGGCGGCGGGAATGCCCATCGCCAGCACGCCGACGCCGACGCCGATCATGAGGCCGAGCGAGGTGAATATGTAGTCCTTGAGGACTGTTTCCTTCAGATGCAGCCACACCTCGGTGGCGGGCACGAACACAAAGCCGGCGATCACCAGTACCGGCAGCGCCAGCGTCAGCGCCGTTGCGACCACGCCCCAACTCCAGACGTCGCCGAACCGCCAGGTCCGGTGGCACGCGGGATCGGTCTGATCGGGAAAGGAGACCGTGGTCATGGGTGGTCGGTCGAATCTGGCATGGAAACGAAACGGGGGCGCAGGATGCGCCCCCGTCGGGTTGGCGTTCAGCGAATTGTAACAGGAATCACTTCCAGCCCACCCGGTCCATCAGGCGCACCGCGGCGGCATTGTGGACGCCGAGCTGGCCCATGTTCACGCCATCGGCCTTGTACGGACCGAACGCGCTCAGGGTTTCGCTCCAGGCCACGCCGCTTTTCACCGGGTATTCCTGATTCACTTCGGCGTACCACTTCTGGGCGTCGTCGCCGACCAGGAACTCCAGCAGTTTGATCGCCTCGGTTTTGTTGCGGGAGGCGGCGGTGACGCCGGCACCGCTCACGTTCACGTGTACGCCGCGGTCGGCCTGATTGGGCCAGAACACGCCGACTTCACCCGCGGCCTCGCGGTCCTTGGCCTCCTGGGAATTGAGCATGCCGCCCAGGTAATAGGTGTTGGCAATGGCGATGTCGCACTGACCGGCGGCCGCGGCCTTGATCTGATCGCGGTCGCCGCCCTGCGGCGGGCGCGCGAAATTGGCCACGAAGCCCTTCGCCCATGCCTCGGTCCTGGCCTCGCCCAAGGTGGCGATCATCGAGGCGACCATCGACTGGTTGTAGACGTTGTCGGACGAACGGATGCAGATGCGGCCTTTCCACTTCGGATCGGCAAGTGCCTCGTAGGTGGAGAGTTCCGACGGGTCGACCTTGCCCTTGTGGTACATGATCGGCCGCGCACGCATCGACAGCGCGTACCATTGGCCGTCGGGATCGCGATAGGCGGCGGGTACGGCCGCATCCAGCGCTGGCGAGGTGATGGGTTGCAGGACGCCGGCGCTCTTGGCTGCGTAAAGGTTGCCGGCGTCCACGGTGATCAGGATGTCGGCCGGACTGTTGCGGCCTTCGCTGCGCAGGCGCTGCAACAGTGCGTTGGCCTTGCCGGTGACGAGGTTGACCTTGATGCCGGTCTGGCTCGTGAAGTCGTCCAGCAGGGGCTTGATCAGGCCCTCCTGCCGGGCGGAATAGACGTTGACTTCGGCTGCCTGCACCGAGACGGCAAGCAGGGTGGACAGTGACAGGGCGGTCGTGAAAAGGGCTTTGCGCAGCATGGCTGTGAACTCCGGGCTCACCTGTTCGCGGGGTGAGGTTGGGTTGGCTTGCTTGCGAACGATAACGATTATCATTATGTCAAGTCCCCGTTGTCAAGGGGTGCTTTCCCATATTGGTTGCGATGACCGGCCGGGCCTGTTCCGGTTATTGATCTGGCGATTACCGCTCCGAAAAAGGTTCCGCGAGTCAGCTCTTGTGTCATTCACGTGAAGACATTTCGTCCCCGCTTCAATAATCTCTCGTCATGAATCCTGCCGATCCGAGCTTGCGCCCGCCGGGTATCGATACCCTGCCCGTCGACCTCCATCCCGACATCGAACGCCTGTGGGCGGATTTCCTTGCCGCCCTGGCCACCCTTCCGGACGTCGATCCGGAGGCCATCGCCTGGCCCGAGGCGCTGCCACGGGTCTGGGCCTTCAGCGAACTGGCGTCGCGATACTGTCTGCGGCATCCGGCCGAGTTCCTGGCGTTGCTGCGGGAACAGGTGCTCGATCGTGCCTATGCGGGACGCGAACTGGCGCAGCGGGTGCGGCTCGTCGTACAGGGCGCCGAATCGGAGGATGCCCTCAAGACCAGCCTGCGCGAACTGCGCCGGCGCGAGATGTTTCGTATTGCCTGGCGCGATCTGGCGGGACTGGCGACGCTCGACGAGACGCTCGGCGATCTCACCGATCTGGCCGAGCACTGCGTCGACGAGGCGCTGGCCTGGTTGCACGTCGAGCAGTGCGGCCGGCTCGGTACGCCGCGCGACGTCGAAGGCAACGAGCAGCGTCTGGTCGTACTCGGCATGGGCAAGCTCGGCGGTCGCGAACTGAATTTCTCCTCCGACATCGATCTCATCTTCGCGTATCCCGAGGCGGGTGAGACCGATGGCACCCGTGGCCTCGACAACCAGCAATTCTTCGTGCGGCTGGGGCAGCGCCTGATCCGCGCGATCGACGACAAGACCGCCGACGGTTTCGTGTTCCGCGTCGACATGCGTCTGCGGCCGTTCGGCGACAGCGGGCCGCTGGTGATGAGCTTCGACGCGATGGAGGAGTACTACCAGAGCCACGGCCGTGAATGGGAACGCTACGCGATGATCAAGGCGCGCGTGATCGCCGGCGACCGCACGGCCGGCGAGCAGTTGATGAACGCATTGCGGCCGTTCATCTACCGCCGTTATCTCGATTACGGTGCCTTCGCTTCGCTGCGCGACATGAAGGCGCTGATCAATCGCGAATCGGCGCGCAAGGGCCTGAAGGACAACATCAAGCTCGGCGAGGGCGGCATCCGCGAGGTCGAGTTCATCGGTCAGACCTTCCAGTTGATTCGCGGCGGACGTGACCGCCGCCTGCAGATCCGCGGCATACGGCCGGTATTGCGGCGACTGGTCGAACTGGATCTGCTGCCGGACTGGGCCTGCGAGCAATTGCTCGATGCCTACGCCTTCCTGCGCCGCACCGAGAACCGCTTGCAGGAGGTTGCCGACCAGCAGACGCATCGCCTGCCCGAGGACCCCGGACGGCGACGGCTGCTCGCGCTGTCGATGGGTTTCGACGATTACGATGCCTTCCATGCGGAGCTCGCGCGGCACCTGCGCCGCGTGCATGAACAGTTCGAACTGGTCTTCGCCGCACCGCAGCGCGAGGAGGGGCGCAACGGCGAGGCGGAAGCGGGTGGCGTACAGGACTTTCACGCACTGTGGATCGGCGGTCTGTCGGCCACAAGGGCCGAGACGGCGCTCGAACAGGCCGGTTTCGCGCAGGCGACGGCGGCTTACGAGGCGATCGAGGGCCTGCGCGACAGCCGCACCGTGCAGTCGCTCACCGCCACCGGGCGCGAGCGTCTGGATCGTCTGATGCCGCTGTTGATCGCCGCTTGCGCCGGTTCCGGACAGCCCGATTCCGCGCTCGCGCGCGTGCTTGAACTGGTGCGCACGATCGCCCGTCGTTCCGTGTATCTGTCGCTGCTGGTCGAGAATCCGTTGGCGTTGTCGCAACTGGTGCGGCTGTGCGCGGCGAGTCCCTGGATCGCCGATCTGCTGACGCGTCATCCGATTCTGCTCGATGAGCTGCTGGATGCCAGGCGCCTGTTCGCGCCGCCCGATCGCGCCGGGCTGGATGCGGAGCTGGCAGAGGAGTTGGCGCAGGTCACGCAAGGCGATCTCGAACAGCAGATGGATCGTCTGCGCCATTTCAAGCAGGCGCAGGTGCTCAAGGTGGCGGCGGCTGACGTGGCCGGCGTGTTGCCGTTGATGAAGGTGAGCGATCACCTGAGCTGGATCGCCGAGTCGGTGCTGGAGGCGGTCTACCGCCTGGTGTGGGAACAACTGGTCGAGAAGCACGGCCGTCCGCGCTGCGTGGTCGACGGCGAACCGCGCGAGCCGGGATTCGCGATCATCGGCTACGGCAAACTCGGCGGACTGGAGTTCGGCTACGGCTCCGATCTCGACATCGTGTTCGTGCACGACAGTGCCGGTGAACAACAACAGACTGACGGCGGGCGTCCGCTGGACAACGAGAGCTTCTTCGCCCGTCTCGGCCAGCGCATCATGCACATGCTCGGTGCCTACACGCCGGCCGGGCGCCTGTACGAGGTCGACACGCGACTGCGACCGAGCGGGGCGGCGGGTCTGCTGGTGTCGAGTCTGGCGGCGTTCGAGAAATATCAGCAGGAATCGGCCTGGACCTGGGAGCATCAGGCCCTGGTGCGCGCGCGTCCGGTCGCGGGCGATGCAGTGGTTGCGCAAGGCTTCGCCCGCATCCGCGAGGCGGTGCTGTGCCGTCCGCGCGAACTCGCGACGCTCAAGCGCGACGTGCGCGAGATGCGCGAGAAGATGTGGCAGGAACTGGGCAGCCGCGACCCGGCGCAATTCGATCTGAAGAAGGATCCCGGCGGTATCGCCGATATCGAATTTATGGTGCAATATGCCGTCTTGGCGCATGCCGCAGAGCACCCGCGTCTGGCGGTCTATTCCGACAACATCCGCATCCTGGAGGGCCTCGTCGCTTGCGGCCTGATGAGCGAGGACGATGCCCGATTCCTGACGGACACTTACCGCAGTTTCCGGGACCGCATCCATGGCCTCGCCTTGCAGGAACAGGATGCGGTCGTCGCGGCGGACGAGTTCGCGCGCGAACGCGAGGTCGTACAGGCATTGTGGACGCGGCTGATGACGGACTGACTCAACAACCTTTTCCAATAGATTCGAGGTAGCTATCCATGTCCATGGCCGATCGTGACGGCGTGATCTGGTTCGACGGCGAGCTGGTGCCCTGGCGCGAGGCCAAGGTGCACGTGCTCACCCACACCCTGCACTACGGTCTGGGTGTGTTCGAGGGCGTACGCGCCTACAAGACCGATCGCGGCACGGCCATTTTCCGCCTCCAGGAACACACGCGCCGCCTGTTCCGTTCGGCGCACATTCTGGGCCAGACGATGCCCTGGGATCAGGCCACGCTCAACGAGGCACAGCGCACGGTGGTGCGCGAGAACGGTCTGGACAGTGCCTACATCCGCCCGATGTGCTTCTATGGTGCGGAAGGCATGGGTCTGCGCGCCGACAATCTGCGCGTGCATTGCATCGTCGCCGCCTGGACCTGGGGCGCCTATCTCGGCGCCGAGAACATGGAGCGCGGCATTCGCGTGCGCACCTCGTCGTTCACGCGCCATCACGTGAACATCACGATGTGCAAGGCCAAGGCCAACGGCAATTACATGAATTCGATGCTCGCGCTGCGCGAGGCGCTGTCCGCCGGCTGCGACGAGGCCTTGTTGCTCGACGTCGACGGCTTCGTCGCCGAAGGCTCGGGCGAGAACATCTTCATCGTCGTCGACGGTGTGCTGTACACGCCGGAACTCACGTCCGCACTGGACGGCATCACCCGCCGCACCATCATGGCGCTGGCATCCGAGATGGGCATCGAGGTGAAGGAAAAACGCATCACGCGCGACGAGGTCTACACCGCGGACGAGGCCTTCTTCACCGGCACCGCGGCGGAGGTGACGCCGATCCGCGAACTCGACGGGCGTGCCATCGGCAGCGGTACGCGAGGACCCGTCACGGAGCGCCTGCAGCAGCGCTACTTCGATCTCGTGCACGGACGCGACGCCACGCACCAGGACTGGCTGACGCTGGTGTGATCTTCCGGACAGCAGAGGACATCGCGCCATGCCCAATCCGCACACTGCCGAGCACCCGCAACAATATCGCCCGGCCAACGATCGCCGCATCGTCGAGGTCACTCGCCGTGATCTGCCGTTGCATTGTCCGATGCCGGGCACGGCGCTGTGGGCCTCGCATCCGCGCGTGTTCCTGCCGATTGCCGATGCGCCGGACGGGCGGGTGGTCTGCCCCTACTGCGGCACCGAGTTCCAGTTGCAGTCCTGAGTCGGCTGCATGAGCGGCTCCGATCTCATACCGCCGCATGGTGGCCGTCTGTGTGAACGCATCCCCGACCTCGATGCCGTGGCAGCGCTGCGCGCGGAGGCCCTGCAACTGCCGTCCTGGGACCTGAACCCACGCCAGGTCTGCGACATCGAACTGCTGTTGAACGGCGGATTCTCGCCGCTCACCGGTTATCCCGGACAGGCCGATTACGAGTCCATTTGCGCACGCATGCGGCTGGCCGACGGCACGCTGTGGCCGATGCCCGTCACGCTGGACGTGAGCGAGGCCTTCGCTTCCGGTCTCGCGATGCATGACCGGGTGGCCTTGCGTCATCCCGAAGGCATGCTGCTCGCGATCCTCACCGTCGACGATCTGTGGCGACCCGATCGCCGGGCCGAGGCGATCGCGGTCTACGGCAGCGACGACGATACGCATCCCGGCGTGTTCGCGCTGTTGCACCAGTCCCATCCCGTGTATCTGGGCGGTCGCGTCGACGGCATCGAATTGCCGCCGCGGCACACCTTCAAGCATCTGCGTCACGGCCCGGCCGAACTGCGGGCGCTGTTCGCCAGGCTCGGCTGGGCGCGCGTGGTGGCCTTTCATGCCGATGGCCCGATGCATCGCGCGCAGATGGAACTCACGCGGCGCGCGGCTGCGCAGGTGGAGGCAAACCTGTTGTTGCACGCGGCCGTCGGCGTGACGCATGCGGACGAGGTGGACGACTTCCATCGCGTGCGTTGCCATCAGGCCGCCCTGCAGCACTACCCGGAACAGACCACCCAACTCTCGTTGCTGCCGCTCAACAGCCGTCGCGCCGGGCCGCGCGAGGCACTGTGGCACGCGATCATCCGTCAGAACCACGGCTGTTCGCATTTCATCGTCGGCCCCGATCACGCCGCTGCCGGCGTGAACCGCGACGGCCGGCCTTTCTACGCATCCGATGCCGCGTGGGAACTGCTCGACGCACACGCGTCGGAGCTTGGTATCGACGTCGTCCCGTTGCCGGAGATGATGTATGTCGAGGAGCGTGCGCAGTACCTGACGCGCGACGAGGTGCCGGCGGGGGCGCGCGTACTGTCGCTGCCCGCACAGGAGTTGCAGCGGCGCCTGCGTGAGGGACTGGAGATTCCCGACTGGTTCTCCTGTCCAGAGGTGGTGGAGCAGTTGCGCCACGCATTCCCGCCGCGCCACCAACAGGGCTTCACGGTGTTCTTCACGGGACTGTCCGGTTCCGGCAAGTCGACCATCGCCAACGTCCTGTTCGCCAAGCTGATGGAACTCGGCACGCGGCCGGTGACGCTGCTCGACGGCGATATCGTGCGCAAGAACCTTTCGAGCGAACTCGGCTTCTCGCGCGAGCACCGCGAGATCAACGTGCGGCGCATCGGTTTCGTGGCCTCCGAGATCACCAAGAACGGCGGTGTCGCCATCTGTGCGCCGATCGCACCCTATGCGGCGACGCGGCGCGAAGTGCGCGAGATGATCGCGTCGGTGGGAGGATTCGTCGAAGTGCACGTCGCCACCCCGCTCGCGGTCTGCGAGGCGCGTGACCGCAAGGGGCTCTACGCCAGGGCGCGCGCCGGCCTGATCCCGCATTTCACCGGCATCGACGATCCCTATGAGATACCGCAACGGCCGGAGATGACGGTCGATACCAGCGGCTACACGGCAGAGGACATCGCGCAGCAGATCCTGCTGCACCTTGAGGCGGAAGGGTACATCCGGGGCGAGTAGGCGCGGTGGCAGCCGCGACGGCGAGGGTTGGTCGGTGCCGTCCCGTCGCGGCTGCCGCCTCTCCTACCGGGCGGGATTGTTGCGCAGGGCGTCCTGCACCGATCCGAAGGTGCGGATCCAGGGACGGTTGGCGCGCACCTCGGCCGGCAGGCGGCTGATCGCATCGCGCGCCGCGTCCGGCGTGGCGTGGGCGCCGGTGACCAGCACGTACCAGTCGCGGCCATCTCGGCGCGTCACGAACCAGGCGGTGTTGAGCCCCAACCGGTGCTTGTCGGCATAGTCCACCACCGCCTGTTCGCTGCCGAGTCCGATCACCTGCACCGTATACCAGCCCGGGTTTTGTGCCATCAGCCATTCACGACTCTTCAGCGCGGCTGCCGTTTGGGCGGGGACCGGTTTGGCCGCCTCCGGGGCGGGTGTCGGCACGGGTGCGACCGGCTTGGGTTGAGGGGCCGGAGCAGCCGGTTTCGGCTGCGGCTTCGCTTGTTCCGGTGCCTGAACATCGGGCTTCGGTGCAGGCGGTTCGACCGGCGCCTCGCGCACCTCAGGGAGGGGCGGGGGCGCCATCGCCGCCAGTTGCGACGAGGGCGTCTGCGGTTCCGCCGGCGCTTCGGCCGGCGGTTCAGCCACCGGGGTGGCCGCAGGCTCGGCAACCCCGATGTCGGCCGGCGCGGGGATGTGCTCCGGCGGCGGATCGGGTTGAATGGCTTCGGTCGATGCCTGTGCCTGATCGTCCGGTCGGGCGACGATCTCGGTCGGCTCGGGCTGGACCGGCAGCGGTATGGTGAGGATCTCGCTGTCCTTGTCCACGCCACGCAACACGCTGAATACGGTGTAGATCACCCCGATCAGCATGACGATCACGACGCCCGGTATCAGCCACTTCTTCTGTGCCGCGCCCGGCGCGTGACCGCCCGCCTTCACAGGCGCTTCTTCGGGTTCGGCGTGCAGACCTTCCTGCCCCGGTTTGGTCAGCGCGGGTGCCGGCTGTCGAGGCGACTTGGCGGGTTCGTCCTGTTGCTGCATCAGCCAGCGGTTTGCGGCCCGGTTGACGGCGGCAGGCAGACCGCCGCTCTCCTGGTGAATGCGCGCCACGAGTTCGGCGTTGAGCCACGCCGGCGCGGTCAGCCCGGCGGCCTGCAGGCGATGGCGCAGATAGGCCTCCGTCTGTTCGCGGGTGAACGGGCGCGCCTGCACCGACAGGCGTGATGAGGCATCGCGGCTCTCGTGTTCGATGGCGCTGAAGTTGCGTTCGATCTCGGATTCGCCGGCGAGCACGATGCCGAGTTTGCCGCCGCAGTCCTCGCGCACTTCTTCGCGCAATTCGACCAGTTGCAGCAGCGTTTCGGGCGGAATCAGGTGGGCGTCATCGATGACGATGACCGGTTGTCTGCCCTTGCCGATCAGATCGCACAACACGGCATGCAGGGGTTCGTTCGGGTCGTCGGCCAGTTCGCTCTCCGCGCGCCAGTACTGGCGCACGGTGTAATCCACGGCATCGATGCCGATGCGCGGCTTGGCGCGGAAGGCGCAGCAGTCGATGCCCATCTGCCCCGTGCGCGGGATCAGGCGCATCAGGTGCGTGCTCTTGCCGGCGCCGTCCTCGCCCTTGAGTACCATCACCGGGCTGTCGCCGCGCAGGTTTTCCAGGATCACGTTGGCCGGCATTTCGAGCGCCGGATCGGTATACAGGTAGGCCTTGCTGAACAGCTGGTCGAAGGGTTGCTGCCGCAGTCCGAGACGATCCAGACAGGCCTTGGATGGCAGGTGGTTTTCCGGGGTCTCGGACATGGTCGCGGGTCGGCAGCGCTCAGGACAGGGTTGCAGGATCGAACAGGCGGGCGTGTTCGCCGATGGCGTAGCGGTCGGTCATGCCTGCGATGTAGTCGGCCACCACGCGGGCGCGTCGCTCGACGCCGCCTTCGGCCTCGCGCTGCCGGACGATTTCCTGATACTCGTGCGGCAGCAGACCGATGTCGTCCATGTAGGCGTGAAACAGGCTGCCGATGAGGCGCCGTGCCTTCACGCTCATGCGATGCACGCGATAGTGCCGGTACAGATGTTGGCGAAGAAAGCGCTTCAGTTCAAGGTTGTCGGCCTGGACCTGCGGACTGAACGACATCAGCGGTTCCGGCTGCCGGCGCACCCCTTCGATGTCGGCCGGCGCCGCTGCTGCGATGCGGTTGCGGCTGGTCTCGATCAGGTCCACCACCAGGTGATTGATCATGCGCCGTATCACCTCGTGCACGATTTGCCGCTCGGACAGATTCGGATGGCGCCGCATCACGGGTTCGTAGTGTTCGGCGAACAGCTTGACCCCGCGCAATTGCTCGATGCCGATGAGGCCGGCGCGCACGCCGTCGTCGACGTCGTGGTTGTTGTAGGCGATCTCGTCGGCCAGATTGTTGAGCTGCGCTTCGAGCGAGGGCTGATGGTCGATCAGGAAACGCTCGCCGACGTCGCCGAGCTGGCGCGCGTTCTTCTGCGAACAGTGCTTGAGGATGCCTTCGCGCGTCTCGAAGGTCAGGTTGAGTCCCGGAAACTCCGCGTAGCGCGTCTCCAGTTCGTCCACCACGCGCAGCGACTGGATGTTGTGCTCGAAGCCGCCGTAGTCGCGCATGCAATCGTTGAGCGCGTCCTGCCCGGCGTGTCCGAAGGGCGTGTGGCCGAGATCGTGCGCGAGCGCGATGGCCTCGGTCAGATCTTCGTTCAGCCCCATCACACGCGCCACCGAGCGTGCGATCTGCGCCACTTCCAGCGAGTGCGTGAGCCGGGTGCGGAACAGATCGCCTTCGTGGTTCACGAACACCTGCGTCTTGTATTCCAGGCGGCGGAACCCAGTGGAGTGAATGATGCGATCGCGATCACGCTGAAACTCGCTGCGATAATTCGGCGGCGCTTCGGGATGGCGCCGGCCGCGCGAATTGTGTTCGTGGGCGGCATGGACCGCGAGTTGTGGGCCGGGTGGGAGATGGCGCGTGCGAGGCGGCAGGTCGGAACCCATTCAGATCGCCTTGTGCATCGACAGGGTGGCGTGCAGCGCGGCCGGGTCGAAGTCGCCGGTGACGACCGCGGTACCGATGCCCTTGAGCAGTACCAGTCGCAGGCGCCCGGCGGCGACCTTCTTGTCGACCGCCATCAGTTCGAGGAAACGCCCGGGCGAGAGATCCGGCGGTGGATCGACCGGCAGGCCGGCGCGTTCGATCAGGCGTTCGGTGCGTTGCAGGTCCTCGCCCGACAACCAGCCAAGCCGCGCCGACATGCGTGCCGCCATCACCATGCCGGTACCCACCGCCTCGCCGTGCAGCCAAGCACCGTAGCCCATGCCGGTCTCAATCGCGTGACCGAAGGTGTGGCCGAGGTTGAGCAGCGCGCGGCTGCCGCTTTCGCGTTCGTCGGCCGCGACGACGCGTGCCTTGTCGGCGCAGGAACGGTGGATGGCGTGAATCAGCGCGGTGGGTTCGCGTTCGCGCAGGCGTTCGATGTTGTCTTCCAACCAGACGAAGAATTCGGGATCGTCGATCAGGCCGTACTTGATCACCTCCGCCAGGCCCGCGCTCAGCTCGCGGTCGGGCAGGGTATCGAGGGTCGTGGTGTCGATGACCACGCAGCGCGGCTGATGAAACGCACCGATCATGTTCTTGCCGAGCGGATGGTTGACCCCGGTCTTGCCACCCACCGAGGAATCGACCTGCGCCAGCAGCGTGGTCGGTACCTGGATGAAGTCCACGCCGCGCTGATAACAGGCGGCGGCGAAACCGGTCATGTCGCCGACCACACCGCCGCCGAGCGCGATCAGCGTCGTGCCGCGGTCGTGGCGGCGTTCGAGCAGCGCGGAGAAGATGTCGTCCAGCACGTGCAGTGTCTTGTATTGCTCGCCGTCCGGCAGCACTACGGTATCGACCTGAAGATCGTGCAGCGTGCGCACGAGACGGTCGAGATACAAAGGCGCCACGGTGGTGTTCGTCACCACCAGCACGGTACGGCCGCGGATGCGGCCCTGGAGCAGTTCGGGGTGGTCGAGCAGGCCCTGCCCGATGTGGATCGGATAGCTGCGCTCGCCGAGTTCGACGGTCAGTGTTTGCATGCGGGCATGTTATTGGTCCGGTGGCCGCTTGTCTAACAGGATGTTGATGAGGGCCCGTCCTGCCCATTTCTCGATGCGCGGCATCCTTGCCTCTGGTCGGTCAGGCCCTCGGATGCCGGCGTCTGCGTCGCCCCGGTGCCCGCCCATCGACGTGCACGCGATAGGCCTGGGCTATGCGCTGAAGCGTGTTGCGCAGGGGCTCGCGGTCGGTGTCGACCACCAGGCTCGCCAGATCGCGGTACAACGGTTCCCGTTCCTGCAGCAGGGCTTCAAGCCGTGCGCGCGGGTCCTCGGTCTGGAGCAGCGGGCGGTTGCGGTCGTTGGCGGTACGGCGCAACTGGCTGTCGACCGAGGTTTGCAGGTACACGACCAGTCCGGCGTGGCGCATCGCCTCCCGATTCTCCGGCCGCAGCACCGAGCCGCCGCCGGTCGCCAGCACCACGCCGTCCATCTGCGTCAGCTCCGCGATCATGGCCGCCTCGCGGTTGCGAAAAC
>JAQVJI010000205.1 GCA_028695255.1 Chromatiales bacterium
TATCGCCGATCGTCGGTCCCGAAGCGGTGCGCGCGCAGGTCGCGGCCGACGTCGACTTCTCGCAGGTGGAACGCACCAGCGAATCCTATGATCCCGAAATGTCGGTGCTGCGCAGCGAGCAGATCAGTGAGGACCAGACGCGTGGTGCAGGTTTTGGCGGCGTGCCGGGTGCACTCGCCAATCAGCCGCCGCCGGCTGGCGTCGTCGCGCCCGAGATCGCTGCCGTCGAAGGCGCGGCGGTGGTCACGACCGAGGAACCGCTCAACAGCAGCCGACGTTCCACGCGTAACTACGAGGTGGACCGCACCATCAGTCACGTGAAGCAGGCGCCGGGCAGTCTGCGCCGGTTGTCGGTTGCCGTGGTGGTGGACCATCGCGAGCGCGTCAATGAGCAAGGCGCGGTCGAGCGCGTGCCGCTGGAGCCGGAGGAGCTGGAGCGCATCACCGCTCTGGTGCGCGAGGCGGTCGGCTTCGATGCGCGCCGCGGCGACTCGGTCAACGTCATCAATGCCTCGTTCCGGCCGCTGCCGGAGGCCGAGCCGATGCCCGAGATGCCGGTATGGCAAGAACCGTGGATCGCCGATCTGGTCAAATGGACGTTGGCTGCCCTGGTGATCCTGATCCTGGCGCTGTTCGTGCTGCGTCCGATGCTGCGCAACCTGACCGCCGCCTCGCACGTGCGCCGTCCGGCACAGTTGCAGTACGCCACGGCCGGCGGCGAGATGGAAGGCCAGGCGATGCTGGGCGAAGATCGCCTGAGCATCGGCCAGCCGGGCGCCCTGCCGGGCCCGAAGCGGCAGGATGACTATGAAGTGCACATGGAGACCGCGCGCAGCATGGCGCGCGAAGATCCCAAGCGGGTGGCCCAGGTAGTCAAGACGTGGTTGCAAGCCGATGGAACCTAACAAGAATCAGCCCGCCCCGACCAAACTGACCGGCAGCGAGCGCGCCGCCGTGTTCCTGATGAGTCTGGGCGAAGATCAGGCCGCCGGCATCCTCAAGCACATGGGGCCGAAGGAGGTGCAGCGCATCGGCGCCGCGATGGCGGGGTTGACCAACATCTCCAAGAGCCAGGTGTCCGAGGTGCTGGGCGAGTTCACCAAGACCGTCGAGGAGCAGACCGCGCTCGGCGTCGGCACCGACGATTACATCCGCAAGATGCTGACCTCGGCGCTGGGCGAGGACAAGGCGAGCGGACTCATCGACCGCATCCTGCTCGGCCGCAACTCCAAGGGTCTCGAAGCCCTCAAGTGGATGGACCCGCGTGCGGTGGCCGAGGTCATCCGGCTCGAACACCCGCAGATCATCGCCATCGTGCTGTCCTATCTCGATTCCGATCACGCCGCCGAGGTACTGTCCTACCTGCCGGAACGCACGCAGCCCGACATCGTGCTGCGCATCGCCACGCTGGAGGGCATTCAGCCCAACGCACTGGCGGAACTCGACGAGATTCTCGAACGCCAGTTCACCGGCACCAACAACGTCAAGTCCTCCAGCGTCGGCGGCCTGAAGAGTGCCGCCAACATCCTGAACTTCATGGATTCCTCGAAAGAGGCGGCGATCATGGATCGCGTGCGCGAGGTCGACGGTGACCTGAGCCAGAAGATCCAGGACCTGATGTTCGTGTTCGACAACCTGATCGACGTCGACGACCGCGGCATCCAGGCGCTGCTGCGCGAGGTGTCGACCGACAACCTGGTGATCGCGCTGAAGGGCGCGGACGAGGCACTGAAGGAAAAGATCTTCCGCAACATGTCCAAGCGCGCGGCCGAGATGCTGCGCGACGACCTGGAGGCGAAGGGTCCGGTGCGCCTGTCCGAGGTCGAGCTGGCGCAGAAGGAAATCCTGGCAGTGGCGCGCCGCATGGCCGAGAGTGGCGACATCGCGCTCGGCGGCAAGGGCGGCGAACAGTATGTCTAGTCCGACACGCATCATTCCCGGTGACCGCGGTGACAGCGTTCAGTCGTGGCAGGCGCCCGAGGTGTCGACAGGGCGCAGACAGACGGCGACGCCGAGGGTCGAGCCGCTGACGGCCCAGCGCATCGAACAGATCGAGCGTCAAGCCTATGACGAGGGATTCAAGCGCGGCCGCGCCGACGGACTCAAATCCGGTATGGAGGAGGCCAAACTCAAGGCCGGGCACCTCGATCGCCTGCTGACCTCACTGGCGAAACCGGTCGAGGAACTGGATCAGGCGGTGGAGCACGAACTGGTCGACCTGGTGACCGCCATTGCGCGTCAGTTGGTACGGCGCGAAGTGCGTACCGATCCGGGACAGATCGTTGCGGCGGTGCGCGAGGCGTTGGCCGTATTGCCGAATTCCGACCGCCGTCTGCGGCTGTTCCTGCACCCCGAGGACGCGCGCGTGGTGCGCGAGACGCTGCATATCGATGAACTCGAACGGCCCTGGGCCATCGTCGAGGATCCCACTATCTCGCGCGGCGGCGTGCGGCTCGCGACCGACGTTTCGAATGTCGACGCGACGCTCGAAACGCGCCTGAACGCCGTGGTCGCATCGCTCTGGGGCGGCGACCGTCGCGAAGACGAGGCGACATCGCCATGAATGCCAAGGTACCCGCCGTCGATCCGGCAAAGCGTCCGCTGCTGTGGCGCGAACGGTTCAAACCCTATCTGAAACGCCTGCGCCAGCCGGTCCCGCTGGTGGCCGAAGGTCGGTTGACGCGCATGGTCGGTCTGACCCTGGAGGCCGTCGGCTGTCAGGTGCCGGTCGGCGGCCGTTGTGTGGTGCTCGGTGCCGGCGGCCAGCGCATCGAGGCCGAGGCCGTCGGCTTCGCCGGCGATCGTGTGTTCCTGATGCCGGTGGAGGACATCCACGGCCTGACGCCGAATGCACGTGTGATCCCGACTCAGCATGCCCGCGAGGCTTGGGTCGGCGACGCCTTGCTCGGCCGCGTACTGGACGGCTCCGGCCGCCCGCTCGACGGCAAGGGACCGCTCGACTGTGAGGCGCGGGTGCCGCTGAACGGTCGTCCGATCAATCCATTGGCCCGCCAGCCGATCCGCGAACCCCTCGACGTCGGCGTGCGGGCGATCAACGGCATGCTGAGCGTCGGCCGCGGCCAGCGCATGGGGCTGTTCGCCGGTTCCGGCGTCGGCAAGAGCGTGCTGCTCGGCATGATGACGCGCTTCACCAACGCCGACATCACGGTCGTCGGTCTGATCGGCGAACGCGGTCGCGAGGTCAACGAATTCGTGCAGAACATCCTCGGCAAGGAGGGCATGGCGCGCGCCGTGGTGGTGGCCACGCCGGCCGATCATCCGCCGCTGATGCGCATCCACGGCGCGATGCTGGCGACGGCGATCGCCGAATACTTCCGCGACCGCGGCAAGAACGTCCTGCTGCTGATGGATTCGCTCACGCGCTTCGCCCAGGCGCAACGCGAGATCGCGCTCGCCATCGGTGAGCCACCGGCGACCAAGGGCTATACGCCATCGGTGTTCGCCAAACTTCCGCATCTGGTCGAACGCGCCGGCAACGGCGACAAGGGCGGCGGTTCCATCACTGCCTTCTATACCGTGCTCACCGAGGGCGATGACCAGAACGATCCGATCGCCGATGCGGCGCGTGCGATTCTCGACGGTCACGTCGTGCTGTCGCGCCGCATCGCCGAGGGCGGACGCTACCCGGCCATCGATATCGAGGCATCGATATCGCGCGTGATGAACGAAATCGCTTCCCCCGAACACATCAAGGCCGCGCGCCGTTTCAAGCAGATATACTCGGTGTATCAGCAGAATCGCGATCTGATCAGCGTCGGCGCCTATCAGCGCGGTGCCGACCCGCGCGTGGACGAGGCGATCGAATATTTCCCACGGCTGGAGCAGTATCTGCAACAGGACATGCACGAGGCCTTCAACATCACGAAGAGCCTGCGGGCACTGGAAGATCTGATGGCGGTCGCGCCTGCACCAGCGGCCGGCAAGAAGCGCTGAAACTTCCGATCGATGCCAGCCCGGACTGAGGGGCGAGGTGTCGGTCATCGACCAACGAAACCGATGCCATGAACCGCTCGAAACGTCTGGAACCCGTCGCCCGCGTCGCCGACAACCGCCAGGAAAACGCCGCCCGTTTTCTCGGCCAGTGCCAGCGCGAACTGGCGGCGTCCGAACATCAATTGCAGGAACTGGTCGCCTATCGCGAGGAGTACATCCGCCGCTTCGACGATGCCGCCCGTCAGGGCATCGATGCCGTGGCCATTCACGAATACCGCGCCTTCATGCTGCGCTTGAACCAGGCCATCGAGCAGCAGTCGCGGGCGGTGGATTCGGCGCGCGTCAAGCACGAGAAAAGTCGCGTGCAGTGGCTGGAGGCGCGTTCCCGCGCACATGCGATCGACGCCGCCATCGGGCGCTTTCGTGAAGACGAGCTGCGGGTGGCCGACAAGCGCGAGCAGTTCGAGGTCGACGACCGTTCGCAGCATCGGCGGACGCCGGGTGGGCATGAATGAGCGTCGCCGCACAGACGATGCGTATTTCGTGCGGGTTCTGGCACGGCTATTGAATGAACAAGACAGCATTTGAACTGGAGAGATCGTCATGACGAGCGTACCGATGCCCATCGATGTCGCCGCGATGCCCACGCAGATGCGGGGGGTGTCGATGGCTGCCGCCGGCGCGGCGGGAATGCCGGCGGAACTGACCGACATGCAGCAGCTTCCGGCCGGGTTCCGCGAATTCCTGCT
>JAQVJI010000030.1 GCA_028695255.1 Chromatiales bacterium
GCGCGGAAGGCACGCTTGCCGTCCACCAGCGTGGCGGCCAGCCGCTTGCGCAGATCCTCCTTCCCCTGCGGGCCGAGCACGCCGAACTGCACGGGCGTGCCCATCGCCATCGCCGGTCCGCCGCTCATCGGGTGGGTGAAGGTCAGGCTCAGGCCGACGTTCGGACCGCTCTGTTCGGTCACGATGTCCGTGCTCGGGATCAGTTCCTGGAAATGGGCCAGGGCGAGGGCGGGACCCGCGAGCAGCGCGGCGGACAGCAGATGGGCAAGACGGCGGCATGACTGCCTCATGGGTACCTCTCCGCTGACGTGTTATGAATTGCCGGTTCGTATGAACATAGCGCGGACCTCGCTCCTTGGCAATCACCGGTCGATCATGGCCAGTCGATCATGGGGCCATGGCCGCCGGTGGCGGGTCCCGCACGTACCCTCGGGATGGACTTGTCCGGCGCATGCTTCAGAATAGGCGCCCCGCAACGAATCCTGCCCCGCTATGCCTGCCGATCCTCGCGACACCGAACATCCGCCCCGACGCCCCGTGCGCAGTTTCGTGCTGCGCGAAGGGCGCATGACTTCGGCGCAGCGCGAGGCGATCGAACGCCTGTGGCCGCGCTACGGTATCGATCTGGCCGACGCACCGCTCGATTTACGGGCGCCGTTCGGCAACGACAACCCGGTGACGCTGGAGATCGGTTTCGGCAACGGCGACACGCTGGCAACGCTCGCGGCGCGTCATCCCGAGCGCAATTTTCTCGGCATCGAGGTGCATCGCCCCGGCGTCGGGCATCTGCTCAAGCGCCTGGAGGCAGAGGGGCTCGGTAATGTCCGCCTGCTGCGCGACGACGCCGTCGAGGTGCTGCGGCGCATGATTGCGGACGCGGCGCTCGATCGCGTGCTGCTGTACTTCCCCGACCCCTGGCCGAAGACGCGCCATCACAAGCGCCGCATCGTACAGCCGGCATTCGTCGAACTGGTCGCCCGCAAGCTCGCGCCGGGCGGCGTGTTCCACCTCGCGACCGACTGGGAGGACTATGCGCAGCACATGCTGGCGGTAATGGAGGACTGCCCGACGTTCGAGAATCTGGCCGGACCGGGCGCCTTCTCGCCGCGTCCCGACGACCGCCCGCTCACGCGCTTCGAACGCCGCGGCCAGCGGCTCGGTCATGGTGTGTGGGACCTGCTGTATCGGCGCCGCTGAATCTGCGCTGTTGAACCGCGGTCCCGGCATCTATCCCTTTTTGGCAGCTTTTGCGCGAATGACATTCGCGCGTATGATTGAACGTTGTATACGGGCAGCATCACACCCTGAAGCGGGGCGAGCGGATTCTTAAACCATAATCCACCGCCGACCCCGACGCTGTAACGACAATCCGGTTCCGTACCCAGACCGCGCCCTTGCGCGGCTGGTGTTCCTGCGTGCGCGGGACGGGCCGGTATGGTTCCTTTTCTTGACTGCGGAGCGCCGTCTGTCATGTCCATTGCCGTGAGTCGGGCCACTACCGGGGCCCCCAATGCCGGTACGGGCCGTCGTGCCCCATCCAGGAAGCTGCGGCAGAAAGCCGCGCCTCGTTCCCTTCTCCCTCCGGGAGAAGGTGGCCCGAAGGGCCGGATGAGGGAGAGACCGCCAGGTTCCGGGTCGCCGGCCGATGGTCGCAAGAGCAGAGGCGGTCTCGTCGTCGGTCTGATCGCCCTCGTCGTCCTGCTCGCCCTGCCGGTCCTCGGCCTGGCCGAGCCCAATCCGCCGGAAGGCTACGTCGCGATCCCGAAGGAGACCGGCGGCATGCCGTGGTGGGGCTGGCCGCTGGTGCTGCTGGTGGTGTGTTTCGTGCTCGGCATCGTCGCGGTACTGGGCGGTGTCGGCGGCGGCGTGCTGTTCGTGCCGATCGTCGGCGGCTTCTTCCCGTTCCATCTCGACTTCGTGCGCGGCGCCGGCCTGCTGGTCGCGCTGGCCGGTGCGCTGGCCGCCGGTCCCGGCCTGCTGCGTTCGGGCATGGCCAATCTGCGGCTCGCCATGCCGCTGGCGCTGATCGCCTCCGCCGCCGCCATCGTCGGCGCGATGATGGGCCTCGCGCTGCCGACCAACGTGGTGCAGACCGCGCTCGGCCTGACCATCCTCGGCATCGTGGTGCTGATGTGGATGGCCAAGAAATCCGAATTCCCCGAGGTGCGGCAGGCCGACCGCCTGTCCACCGCGCTGCACATCAACGGCATCTACTTCGATGCCGGCTCCAGGCAGGAAATCGACTGGAAGGTGCATCGCACGCCGCAGGGTCTGCTGATGTTCATCGCCATCGGCATCATGGCCGGCATGTTCGGCCTCGGCGCCGGCTGGGCCAACGTGCCGGTGCTGAACCTGCTGATGGGCGCGCCGCTCAAGGTCTCGGTCGCCACCTCCAAGTTCATGCTGTCCATCGTCGACACCTCGGCCGCCTGGGTCTACATCAACCAGGGCGCGGTGCTGGCGATGATCACCGTGCCCTCGCTCATCGGCATCATGCTCGGCTCGCTGGTCGGCGTGCGCCTGCTCAAGGTGGCCAAGGCATCGATGGTGCGCAAGATCGTCATCATCATGCTGACGCTGGCCGGTTCCCGCGCCCTGTTGAAGGGCCTGGGGATCTGGAACTGATCGCTCCGGAGGTTCGTCATGGAAACCGAAAAGAAGTCCTACACGACTGAAGAACAGCTCGTCTACGCCGACTGGCTCGACCGCGGCATGAAGCTCGGCTTCGTGATGCTGGTGGTGAGCTTCCTGCTCTACGTGTTCGGCGTCATGACGCCGCACGTGCCGGTCGACGAGCTGCCGAACTACTGGCACTTGTCGGCCGCCGAATACGCGGCGGCCACCGGTGCACCGCACGGCTGGGGCTGGCTCGCGCATGCGCTTCAGGGCGATTACGCGAACTTCATCGGCATCGCCGTGCTGTCGCTCGTCACCATCCTGTGCTATCTGATCATTCTGCCGATCCTGCTGCGCCGCAAGGACACGCCTTTCGTCGTCATCGCGGTGCTGGAGGTGCTGGTGCTGGTGCTGGCCGCTTCCGGCATTCTGGCCGCCGGCCACTGATCCCCGAGGACTCGCCGCCATGAACGCCGAACAGCTTTCCCCCACCGGTCGTTTCGAACGCATCCTGCTCGCCACCGACGGTTCCGAGTACGCCGCCGGCGCCACGCGCGAGGCCATCGCGATCGCCGCCAAATGCGGCGCACAACTGCATGTGGTGACGGTGGTGCGCACCAACGCCGAGTACGAATCGCTCGCGCCCAAACTGGTCGAACAGGCCGAGGCGCAGGCGCGCGAACGGCTCGATGCGGTCAGCACGCAGGCGCAGGCGGCGGGGCTTGCCTGCGAGACCCTGATCCGTCACGGCGAGGATGCCTATCCCGAGATCGTCGCCGCTGCCGAAGCGACCAACGCCGACGTCATCGTCATGGGCCGGCGCGGTCGCAGCGGCCTGATGCGCCTGATGATGGGCGGCAACACCGGCCGTGTGATCGGTCATGCGCGCTGCGCCGTGCTGGTGGTGCCGCGCGCCGCCGAGATCATCGGCAAGCCGCTGCTGCTCGCCACCGACGGCTCGCGTCACGGCGATGCGGCCGCGCAGTCGGCGGTCGCGCTGGCCAAACGTTGCGGCGCCGCGCTCACCGTGCTGTCGGTGGCCGGCGACGGCAAGTCGCTGGACGAGGCGCAGCGCGTGGTCGATCGCAGCATCGCGCTGATCGGCGAGCAGGGCGTGCAGGCCGAGGGCCTGACGCTCAGCGGTCGTCCGGACGAGGTCATCACGCGCACCGCCGAGGAACGCGGCGCGGGACTCATCGTCATGGGCAGCCACGGCCGCACCGGGCTCGATCGGCTGCTGGTCGGCAGCGTCTCGGAGCGCGTGATCGGTCACGCGCAGGCGGCGGTGCTGGTGGTGCGGCTGTAAGCCGGAACGTCTTCTCGCGGACGGGCGGCGGCGCCCCGTCCGCGCCTCACGTCAAGCCGCCAGCGCTTCGCCCGTCGGCGTGCGGCGGACGACCATCAGCGTGATGTCGTCGTAGATCTTGTGACCGCCGATGTGCTGATGCACGTCGTCGAGGATGCGGTCGTGGATCTCCTGTACCGAACCGCCGACGTGCTCGGCGAGTTTCGCGCACAGGCGTTCCACGCCGTAGTAGCGGCCGGAGGCGTCCTCCGCCTCCGGAATGCCGTCGGTGTACAGCACCAAGGTGTCGCCGGGTTCGAGTCTCACCTGATGCGGCTTCAGGAAGTCCTCGATGTTCTGTTCCAGCCCGAGCGGGAATCCCAGATCCATGGTGTCGATGCGTTCCAGGCTGTAGCTGCCGCGGCGCATCAGCAGCAGTTCCTCGTGCTGACCGCACATCGTCAGTACGCCGTCGCGGTAGTGCACGAGAATGAAGGTGAGGTTCTTGCCGGAACCGATGCGCTGCAGATTGTCGTAGATGACGCGATTGAGCACGGTCAGGAAACGCACCGGGTCGAGTTCCTCGCTCGCGGCCAGCGTGCGCACCGCCGCCTGCGCCATCAGCATCACGACGCTGCTTTCCAGGCCGTGGCCGGTGACGTCGCCGACGCCGATGATGACGTGGTCGCCGTAGCGCAGCACGTCATAGTAGTCGCCGCCGGCCTCCTCGGCCGGCTTCATGGTCGCGGCGATGTCGAGGTCCGGCACCGCGCCCAGTTCGGCGTGACGCGGCAGCAGCATCTGTTGCAGGCGATGCGTGACGTCGAGTTCGGCGCTCATGCGCATGTTCTCGGCGCGGGTGTTCATGAGTTCCGCCGTGCGCTCCTCGACCCGGCGTTCGAGATCACTGTTGGCGTCTTCCAATTCGTGCAGCACGCGGCACAGCGCCTTGCTCTGGCGGCTGATCACCGCCACCACGCCGACGATCACCGCGAGCGCGATCAGCAGCGTGATGCCGAGCAGCCAACCGATGCGCTCGCGCGTCTGGCGCATGGCGATACCGGCCTCCGTCACCGCCGCTTCCGCGATGGTCTGTTGCAGATCGCGCATTTGCCCGAGGTCGGCGATGACGCGGCCGTTCAGCGCCTGCGCGGTCAGGATCTGCGCGCGCACTGCGTCGGCGTGGCCCTCGCGCACCGACTCGATCACCTGATCCAATATCGGCTGCGCCTCGCCCAGCACCTCGCGCTGGGTTTCGAGCTGGGCCTGCTGCTCCGCGGTCAGCGACATCTCCAGCAGCGCCTCGCGCGCGACGATGAATTCGCGCGCCGCCTCGCTGAAGCGCTGCCAGGTATCGTCGATCTCGAACGGATCGTCCTGCCGGGTCGCCGTGTGCAGCAGCAACATGCGCTCGCGGATGGCCTCGCGCATGCGCGACATGAGCTGCGCCTTGACGTTGTTCTGCTCCACCACCTCGCGCAGGCTGGCGTTGACGGCGTTGAGATTGTCGAGTCCGGTGCGGGCGGCCAGCGCCAGCAGCACGATGATGACGAGAAAACCGCCGATCACCAGCCATACGTGCCGCTTTGCGGCGCTTTCGACCTTGCTCCGATCCATCTCCCGCCCCCCTTCTTTTCGTTGTGCGTCAGCGCCGGACGCGCTGCGTCAGGCGATGGTCAGCGTCAGCGCGGGCCACAGCCGTTGCAGGTTCTTGAGCGACTTGCCCTGCCACGGCACCAGCTCCGAACCGAGAATGCTGAGGGCGAGGCCCTCACGGCCACGCGCCTCGATCACGAATTTCGACAGCATTGCGATGCCGGAACTGTTCAGAAACTCCAACCCGCGCAGGTCGAGCGTGACGGCACCGCCGCCGGCGGCGGTGTTGCGCAGCGCGTCCAGGATGGGCGCGTATTCTTCCAGGCCGTTGAGCCGCAGGGAGCCGCGTAGCGCGATCGCGTCGCCGTCGTCCGCAATATCGAGGGTATAGGTTTCGCCTTCCACCTTCATGGTTCGTTTACCTTTCTTGTCTTGATGGGTCTGACCGTTTACTGAATCGGGTAATAGACCTCGGTCGTCACCGTCACCACCAACCCCGATGGCGCGGTGACGAAGCGCCAGGCCAGCTCGGCACCGTAGTCGTTCATCATGGTCAGGAAGCCGAGCCCGGAACCTGCGCCGTCGCCGGCCTTGGCTTCGAGCTGCTCGACGTAGAGTTCCATCGGGTCGCTGTCCAGCAATTTTTGCACGAAGGCGCGATAGCCCTCCGCCTGATCCCGGCCAACGGTGTTGGTCTCGGCGATGATGATACGGTCTTCCTCCAGCAGGAGGTTGATCGAGATCGGTTCCTGCAACGCCTCGTCACTGTATTTCATGGCGTTTTCGAGCAGTTCGTTCGCAATGTAGCTCACCGCGCTGCGCACCTCGGCCTGACGCATGCCCGACTTCGGATCGTCGTCGGCCTTCGGAATGAAGGTGGTCACGTAGTCGCCCAGAAAGTCGGCCGACAGCCCGTTGTTGCGCCAGCGCTGCTTGAGCGGCACCGAGCTCGGCTGGAAGCCGAGTCGCAGATACTCGCCGCGCGGGCGCGTATCGATGCCGATGAACTCACCGTAGACATCCACCTTCTCTTGCATCGTCGGCTCCAGGTTTGCGGGATTGGAAACCGCCTGGTCGCGGCCCCGTTCCTTCGCGAGATAGAGATTGCGGTCGGCGCTGCGCAGCAGCGCCGCCATCGAGGCCGTCATGGCCGCGGCATCGCCGCCGCCATCCGGCATCGCCAGCGCGGCGCCGGCGCTCAGCGTCACCACGCCGAAGGGCGAACGCGGGTGTCCGACGGCCAGGCCGCGCACCACCGCCACCGCGCGCGCGGCGATGGCGGCCAGGCCGGCGGCATCGATCTCGGGCAGCAGCAGCACGAATTCCTCGCCGCCGTAGCGAGCGACCAGATCGCCGGGGCGGCGCGTCAGCGTCTTCAGGCCCTGCGCGACGGCGGCCAGACAGCGGTCGCCGGCCTGATGGCCAAGGCTGTCGTTGTACGGCTTGAACAGGTCGACGTCGCACATGACGACGCCGAGCGCCACACCCTTGCGCGCGCAACGCCGCCACTCGGCCTCCAGTTCCTCCTCGAAACGGCGCCGGTTGGCGATATCGGTCAGGGCGTCGAGGCGCGAGTGTTCCTCCACCACCGCCAGTTGTTCGCGCAGTTGGGCGTCGATCTCGTCGCCATGCGCGGCGATGGTCTCGACCAGCACTTCGAGGTCTTCCTTCTGCCGGCTCACCGCCGATACCAGATCCTCCAGCCGCGCCTCGGCGGCGCGCCTTTCGCCGATCTCCTGCGAGAGCTGGGCGTTCATGGTCAGGAACTGCTCCTCGATCGCGTCGCCGTGTTCGATGGCCGTGGTGAGCGCGATCTCCAGATCCTGCTTCTGCCGGCTGATGACCTCGACCAGTCTTTGCAGCCGCGCCTCGGTCTTCTGCCGTTCGGCCACTTCCTGTCCGAGCCGCTGGTTGGTCTCGGACAGCTCGGCCTCGATCGCGTCGCCGTGTTCCATGGTGGTCGTGAGCGCGATCTCCAGATCCTCCTTCTCCTGCCGGATCTGGGCCAGGGCCCGCCGCAGCTCGGCCAGCTCGTCCAGCGCCGACCGGACCGGGTTGTCCGGCCCCGCGGTTTCCGTGTCTGAGCTGGAAGTGGCTGACATGGTAATGGCGGAATGCTGGCTGCGGTGCAGGAATGATTTTCGGAACGGGACGCCGATTGCGCACTAGTTCACAAGGAATGTCAACGTTACACTGGCAGCCTGTCGGACGAGACATCGTCCGGCGACATCGCATACGGCGATGGCCCCCTTACGGTTTCTCGCCGATAATCCACCGGCGAGGCGCTTCCTCGTTCGTCGACCGGGAGTTGCGACAGACATGAGCAATCCGACACGCGGTTCCATCCTGGAGTCCAATCGTGCGGCCGGCACGCGCCTGGAGTTGCTGCTGTTCCGGCTGGGCGGCCGCCAGCTCTACGGCATCAACGTGTTCAAGGTGCAGGAGGTGATCCACTTCCGCCAGCTCACGCGCATGCCCGGCGCCAATCCGCTGGTCAGCGGTATCGCGACGCTGCGCGGCGTGACCATGCCGATCCTCGATCTGTCGCGCGCGATCGGCGGCGTACCGCTCAAGAATCCCGAGGAAGGCATCATCATCATCACCGAGTACAACCGCTCGGTGCATGGTTTCCTGGTCGGCAGCGTCGAACGCATCGTCAACACGCAATGGGACCAGGTGCAGCCGCCGCCGGCCGGCAGCGGACGCGAGAGCTTCGTCACCGCCGTCACCATCATCGACAAGCAGATGGTCGAGATCCTGGACGTCGAGAAGGTGCTGGACCAGGTGGTGCACGCGCGCACCGAAGTCTCGGATGCGATCGCCGAGAGCTCCACCGCCAGTGGCCGTCGCGTGCTGGTGGTGGACGATTCCAGCGTCGCGCGCAACCAGATCGCGCGTTCGCTCGGCCAGCTCGGCATCGAATGCACGCTGGTCAAGGACGGGCGCGAGGCGCTGGAACTCATCGACCGCATGTTGGCCGAAGGCATCGACGTCGCCAGGCATTTCACGATGGTCATCTCCGACATCGAGATGCCGGAGGTCGACGGCTATCACCTGACGAGCGAGATCCGCGGCCGGCCCGGATTGAAGGACCTCTACATCCTGCTGCACTCGTCGATCAGCGGCGTCTTCAACATCGACATGGTAAAGAAGACCGGCGCCAACAAGTTCATCCAGAAGTACAATCCGGACGACCTCGCCAAGGCCGTGACCGATCTGGTGAAAGAACTGCCCTGATGCCCGACCGCGCCGCATTTGCGGCGCGGTCCCGTTCCGCCCCCACCCATCATTGTGTCCACCATCGCCGCCATTCTCGCCCCGGTGTTCCTGGTCGTCCTGCTCGGCTGGGTGCTGGCGCGCAGCGAATTCCTGTCGGCGCAGACGCTGGCCGAACTCAACCGCCTGACCTACTGGCTCGGACTGCCGGCGCTGCTGATCGTCAAGCTCGCGGCCGCCGAACCCGACGTCGGCGGCGTGCTGAACCTGCTGTTCGTACTGGTCGGTGCGACCCTGCTCGGCATGCTGCTCGCGGCCTTGGTCAGTCGTCGCATGGGCCTGCCCGTTGCCGGTCAGGGCAGCTTCACGCAGGGCGGGTTTCGCGGCAATCTCGCCTTCATAGGCCTGCCGGTGGTGGTGTACGCGTTCCAGTCCGACGCCGCGGTCGTCGGCGACACCCTGCTCGTGCTCGGTCCGCTGATGGTGCTCTACAACGTGCTGGCGGTACTGGTGCTGCTGCCGTCCGGTGACCATCACCGCGGCGTCACTCCGTGGCGCATCCTGCGCACCCTGCTCACCAACCCGATCCTGATCGCCTGTCTGATCGGACTCGCGTTGTCGCTGTCGGCGCTCGCGCTGCCCGCGATCGTCGAGCGCACGCTGTCGGCGCTCGGCCAGATGGCCTTGCCGCTGGCGCTGATCTGCATCGGCGGCGGGCTCGCCCACACCACGCTGCGCGGCAGCGTCCTGCATGCGACCACCGCGGCCGTCATCAAGGTCGCGGCGATCCCGCTCATCGGCGGCCTGCTCGGTCTGGCGGTCGGCCTCGCGACGCACGAACTGCGCGTCGCGCTGATCCTGCTCGCCAGCCCGACCGCCGTCGCGTCCTATGTGCTGGCACGCCAGATGGGTGCCGACGCCACGCTCGCCTCCGGCATCATTCTCATGAGCACGCTGCTGGCGCTGCCGGCGCTCGCGGTGGTGCTGGCCGTCACCGCCGGCTGAGGTCGATCCGTTATGCTCTGCGGCAACGACCGACACGCCGAGGAATCCGCATGCCGCTAGCCTACATCTCCCATCCCGACTGCCTGCTGCACGACATGGGCGCCGGCCATCCGGAATCACCCGAGCGCCTGACCGCGATCGAGGATCAGCTCATCGCCTCCGGCCTCGACATGTGGCTGCGCCGCCACGACGCGCCGCTCGCGACGCGCGAACAACTGCTGCGTGCGCACGACGCGGCCTATGTCGACGAGGTGGAGCGGCGGTCGCCGGTCGAAGGCCGGGTGCTGCTGGACCAGGGCGACACGTCGATGAATCCGCACAGTCACCGTGCGGCGCTGCGTGCCGCCGGCGCCGGCGTGCTGGCGGTGGATCTGCTCATGCGCGGCGAGGTCGAAAGCGCGTTCTGCGCCGTGCGCCCGCCGGGCCATCATGCCGAACGCGGTCGCGCGATGGGTTTCTGCATCTTCAACAACGTCGCGATCGCTGCGCTGCACGCGCTGGAGGCACACGGCCTGTCGCGCGTCGCCATCGTCGATTTCGACGTCCATCACGGCAACGGCACCGAACAGATCCTGGGTGGCGATCCGCGCGTGCTGTTCGCATCGACCTTCCGCCATCCGTTCTATCCCTACAGCGGCGCCGATGTCGCGAACGAACGCGTCGTCAACGTGCCGCTGCCGGCCGGCACGCGCGGCCCGGCATTCCGCGCCGCAGTGGAAGATCGCTGGCTGCCGGCACTGGAGGCCTTCCGGCCGGAGTTGATCCTGGTCTCGGCCGGCTTCGACGCCCATCGCGAGGACGACATGGGCGGCTTCGGCCTGGTCGAGGACGACTACGCCTGGGTCACGGCCGCGCTCAAACAGGTCGCGCGCCGGCATGCCGCGGGGCGGGTCGCTTCCTGCCTTGAAGGCGGCTATGCCCTGTCGGCGCTCGGGCGCTCGGTGGTCGCGCATCTCAATGCGCTGATCGAGTGAGCGGGTTCAGTCGCGGGTGATGCCAGAGGGCACAGGGACAAGAGGGCGGCGGCAGAATCTGTGGGCGAACTCCGTCTCCCACATGTAGCCCGGATGCAGCGCGGCGGAATCCGGGGGGTGATCCGCGGCCGTCAGCGACACTACCCTCCGCTACCCGCGAATTTTGCGGAGGCGCGACAAGATATTGCTCTCGCTGAGACCGCCGGGACGCAGAGAAAAGACAGAACGGCGAACCGCATGATTTTTTTCTCCGCGTCCCGGCGGTCTCAGCGAGAGGATATGTCTTTGAGCGTTCTTCCTCTGCGCCCTTTGCGACCCCGTCGGTGGCTCAACCGTAGTAGTCCGGCTCGTTGCCGGGCTTCCACTTGATGTTGCAGCCGAGGCTCGGCTTCTGGTCGGCATCGATCGGATGGCCGGCGAGCAGGGCATCGGCCGCGGCGCGCAGATCGCGGCCGGTCACCGGCACGTCGCTGCCGGGCCGCGAGTCGTCGAACTGGCCGCGATAGACCAGTTTCCGGTCGGCGTCGAACAGGAAGAAGTCCGGCGTGCAGGCCGCGCGATAGGCCTTGGCCGTCGCCTGATCCTCGTCGAACAGATAGGGGAAGTTGTAGCCGAAGCGGCGCGCCTCGTCCTGCATCCTGTCCGGTGCGTCTTCCGGATGGCTCGCCACGTCGTTGGAATTGACCGCGATCACCGCCAGGCCCTGGTTCGAGTATTCGCGGCCGAAGCGCGCGAACTCGTGCCGGATCAACTGCACGAACGGGCAGTGGTTGCAGATGAAGGCTATGACGAAACCCTTGGCGCCGGGAAAGTCGTCGAGCGCGATCGTCTTGCCGGAAACCGGATCGGGGAGGCGAAATGCGGGGGCGGCGGTGCCGAGTTCCAGCATCGTGGAGGGGGTGCGTGCCATGGGCGTGCTCCTGTGCGGTGAATGCGTTCGGCGCAACAGAATAGTGGAAGTGCCGCGCAAGTTCAGCGTTTCCCGTCCGCGCGATGGATTCGCGGTCGATATGGCGTAATCCGCCTACACTTACTATCAGTAAAGGCCTTCCGCTCGTCGGTCCAGCCGCCGCCGAACGATCCCATGTCCACCGGAGATCCGCTCATGGCCAGTCGTGACTACGACGACATCCGTCTCGAACTCGAAACGCGCCGCGACGAACTGGCGCGACGCATCGCGCGCGTCGAACACAACGTGCGGCATGCCGAGGAACCGCTGTCGAGCGATTTCGCCGAGCAGGCGATCCAGCGTCAGAACGAAGAGGTGGTGGATGCGCTCGGCAACGAGGCCAAGCGCGAGCTGGCCTCCATCAACCGCGCGTTGCGGCGCATCGAGGAAGGGACATACGGCGAATGCGTGGTCTGCGGCGCCGCGATCCCGCCCGCGCGCCTGCGCGCGATCCCGTACACCGATCGCTGCACCGCCTGTGCGGAAAAGGCCGAAACCACAGGTGTTGCGGGTTGAAAGCGGCGCTTGGTGACGGAAAATCCAGGGGTGGACACATACCCATGGAGTGATCATGACCGACTGGCTGCGTGGTGAAGTCGTCGAGCTCAAACGCTGGACCGGCAACCTGTATTCGCTGCGGGTCGATGCGCAGGTACAGCCGTTTCGTGCCGGGCAGTTCAACCGGCTGGCGCTCGACGTCGACGGCGAACGCATCGGTCGTCCGTATTCCTACGTCAATCCGCCCGACAGCTCGCCGCTCGATTTCTATTTCATCACCGTACCCGACGGACCGCTGACGCGCCGCCTGATCGATCTGCGCCCCGGCGACGGCGTGTGGCTGATGCCGCGCGCGCAGGGCTATTTCACGCTCGACGAGGTGCGCGACGCCGACACGCTGTGGCTGCTTGCCACCGGCACGGCGATCGGCCCGTTCCTGTCCATCCTGCGCACCGACGAACCCTGGCGGCGCTTCGGCAACGTCGTACTCGTGCACGCCGTGCGCACGGCGCCGGAACTCGCCTATGGCGAGGTCATCGACGAGATCGCGCGCGCACATCCGCAGCGTTTCCGTTTCATCCCCTTCGTCAGCCGCGAATACACCGACTTCGCCCTGCCGGGCCGCATCCCGCAGGCGATCACGAGCGGTGCGCTGGAACTGGCCGCCGGTCTGCCGCTCGACGCCGAGACCTCGCAGGTGATGATCTGCGGCAATCCCGACATGGTGCGCGACACCTCGAACGTGCTGATCGAACGCGGCATGAAGAAGAACCGCCGCCGTGAGCCGGGCCACATCACGACCGAGAATTACTGGTGAACGAAACGACGAAGGGCCCTCCACGGAGGGCCCTTCGTTCGATGTTCCTCAGTGCAACCGCCGCCGTCGTCGCCAGCCCGCGAAGGCCAGCATGCTCGACAACAGACCCAGGCTCCAGGCGCCGAGTGTCGGTATCTCGTTCGGGTTCCATTCGTAGGCGCCGATGTCGACGCCGGCACCCACGAAGCGCGGATAGGGAGGGTCGCGTTGGTCGTATTCGAGATCCGGGCCATCGGACAGCGTTCCCTGGTCGATGGCCGGGCTGGTTTCGGCCAGGGCGTGCGTACGGATGCCGACGTTGAAGCCCGGCGCGCCGGTGCGGAAACCGCCGTTGTACATCAGCGGCCCCAGTTGCGGGTCCGCCGTCAGCGGCTCGGCGTCGGCGAAGGTCACGTCGACGCCCCAGCTCCGTATCAGGTTGTGCGTGCCGTAGACCGTGCATTCGGGTTCGCAGTGGATGTCCACGCCGCCGACGGTGTTGGCGACGATGGTGCTCTGCATGAGGAATTCGGTGCCGCCTTCGCCATAGATCACGCCGCTGTTGGCGAATGCGGAGGCCCCGGCGTTGTCGGTAATCGTGCTGTTGAGGATCCCGTACTTGCCATCGAAGGGGCCCTCTCCCCCATCCAATTCGAAGTACGAGCCCATGACGACGCCGGCGCCATGCGAACCGGCGGGCACGGCGTTGCCACTGACGGTGCTCTGGACGATCATGCCGCTCCCCATGCCCGCGATGCCGCCGCCGCTGAACAGGCTGTCGCCCGCGACCGTTTCCGCGTTGCCGAGGATCCGGTTGTCATCAATGGTGCTGTTGTAGGCAGCGGCGAAAATACCCGCGACGCCGGCACCGATACGGGCATGGTCCGCGTCGGCATTGGTATTGGTGTTGCCGCCCAGCGTGTTGCCGCTGACGGTCGAGTGTGAGACGACTGCGATGTAAGCGAACGCGCCGCCGCCCGCCACGCTGATGTCGTCGTCGAAACTGCCGTCGGCGATGATCGCGTTGTCGAGGATGGCGCCATACTTCGCATAGACCACGGGCGCGACGGCGCCGCCGCCGACGCAGCCATACTTGCCTACGCTGTCGTTGTCGCAGCTCACCGTGTTGCCGCTGACCGTGCTTTCGAACAATCCAAGCACCGAGCCGTATTTCGACCCCCCGTCATCCATGTAGATGCCGCCGCCGCTGTTGCTGGCGGCGCAGCCAGTGACGACGCTTTCAAACAGGATGAGTTGCGTGTTGTCGGCCCAGATGCAGCCGCCGGGACCCTGCGCGTCGCCGGGTGAGGTATCGCGGCCGTTGCCGTCGGCAACGCGCAGTCCTTCCAACACCACCGTATTGTTGCCGGCATCGATGTTGAACACCCGGCTGTTGTTGCCGCCGCTGATGGTGAGCCGGTCAGCACCCGGGCCGAGGAACTCCATCGGCTCGGTGATCGCGATCTGGCCGGAGGTGAGCGCGATGGTGCCGTTCAGACCGTTCTGAAACAGGATGTGGTGTGAACCGGGGTTGCCGTTGGCCGTCGCGATGGTCTGCCGCAGACTGCCCGGACCATCGTCGTTCAGGTTGGTGACGGTGTAGGTGGCGGCACGCGCGATGCCGCCGCCGTAGATCCCCGTTGCGGCCATGGCGAGCAGCAGCGGCCGCAATGCCGGGACCGGCGTGTTCCGTTTCGATACGCGGTCGTTCATGTTGTCCTCCCGCCCCCTTGCCTGTTGTTTTTGTTGCCGTCGGTTGTATCCCGTACCCGTCATATCGCAGCCGCGCTAGCGTAGCAGAGCCGCCGATGGTGCGCATCGGTCTATTGCGTGGTCCCGGAGGACGACGGTGCGGATGGCGTACTGCCGTCGAAGAGCAGACACCAGACGTCGCGTCCGCGAGGGTCCTTGCCGAGCGGTTGCAGGCCGAGCCCGTGCAGGACGGCCCTGGCGGCCCGCTGCATCAGCTTGGGATTCTCGGTCACGATCATCAGGCCGGCCGGCGCGGCGGCGGACCTGCGCGCCTCGGCGCGCAGGTAGTCGATCGTGAGCGCCAGCATGCTGCGCGGAAGCGCGGGCGCGCCGCGCGCATCCGGGCGCAGGAAGGTGCGGTAGAACCAGTACGGCCGGCCGTCGTCGGGCCGGTTGGCGAGGTAGACGGTGTTGACGCCGACCAGTTCGCCGGCGGGATTGAACGCCGCGTACACCACTTCATGCACCCGCCGCTCCGCTTCCGCCGCCGACAGGACGCGCTGACTCAGCCACAGGCCGATGATCGCCTGCGCCGTCGACAGGTCGAGCCGACCGTGGACCCGACGCAGGCGATGCCCGTGGACGACGACGTCGGTTTGCGGTTCGTCCGTCATGTGTTCCCCGTTTCGGTGGCGGGCGGCCGTTCGACTTGCGCCAGCATTGCGTTCGGGATGGCCCAGGTCGAATCCAGCAGCGGGTCGCGTTCGTCCAGGATGTGCGGCGAAACGAGGCCGGGCAGCACCTGCACGGCGAAGATCTCTTCCACCGAAGCGGAGAAGCGCAGAAAGGCGATCACTCCGCCCGTTTCGACGTTCACGGCCCAGATGCCGCTCGACCGCTCGGGGTTCTCGTCGGTGAGCGGGATGTCGGTGAACGGATTGCTCGCGCGCAGTTGCGACAGGCCGACGAAGGCGATCGGGCCGATGAAATCGAGGCCGCGCGTGAAGCCGGGCAGTTGCGCGACGGTCTCGATCCTGCCGCTCGCCGGATCGACGGTGGCGAGACTGCCCTTGCCGGATTCGAGCAGCCACAGGCGGTCGCGGTACAGGCGCGGCGAATGCGGCATGCACAGGCCGGCAGCAACGATCTCGCCGCTTTCGTGATCGAGCAGCACGCCGCCGTCGCGCTTGTTGGCGCGCCAGCCCTCGCGCGTGTTGCTGCGGCCGAGGGCGGTGAGGTATTTCGGCCGCCGCTCCTGCATCGCGAGCCCGTTCAGGTGGCAGCGATCTTCCGGCGCGTAGCCGCTCACGAACGACGGCTTCCAGCGCGGCACGAAGCTGTGTTCGTTGTCGAGCGTGCAGAGGCAGGAGAACAGCGTGTTGACGTACCAGCATTCGTTGCCGGCGAAGGCCATTTCGTGGATGTCGACGTGGCCGGTGACGTGCTGGTTGCGCAGCAGGTAGACGGCGTCGTGACGGCCGGGCGGATCGAGCCTGTCGGCGACCGCCGGCACGTTGCGGTATTCGAGCACGGCGTTGTGCGCGCCGACGAAGATACGCTCGCGGTCGGCGGCGAGCCCCATCGGCCGATGCACGGCGTGGAAGTGCGTATTCAGGCTCGCGCCGTCGGGCCGGATCAGGATCAGCCGGCCGGCCTGGAAGGTGGTGGCGAGCAGCGAGCAGCCCAGTTGCCGCAGCAGGTCCGGAAAGTTGCCGGTGTGCTGGCTGGCGAGGGCGGTCGCGTCCTGCGTGCTGAGTGCTGCCATGGATGGTTTCGGTGCGAGGCGATGGGTGGTGCCGCAGTGTTTCGTCGGCAGGTCGCGCGTGTCAACCGGCCGCGCCCGACTCGCGGCACCGATCCATGATGGTGCGGTGCGGCGGCGGCGTGCCTGTCGTAGATGCGACATTGTGGCATTCCTCCCCCGCGCCCGTTCTCCAAAGCATTGATATTATGAAGAAAAACTTATGGATCGAAAATTGCTGCATGTCCCGGAGCCCGTAACCGCTTCGAGGAAAGATCCATGACGGACAGCCTGCCCAGTGACCTGATCGCCGCGCTCAAGCGCGGCGACGTCGTGCCCTATCTCGGTGCCGGCGCATTGCGTGGCGCGGTCGACGCGCAGACCGGCCAGCCGATCCCGGCCGACAGCGACAGCCTGATCATTGCCATGAACCGCGGCCAGCCGATGGCGCCGAAACTGATGTACGAATTCCCGCGCGCGGCAATGAATCTCGAACTCAAGCGCGGCCGCAGTTTCGTCAACAAGTTCCTGACCGAACTCTACGGCGAGACGACCTGGACGCGCGCGCCGCTGCACGACTGGCTGGCGGAGATCCGTCCGCCCTACGTCGTCGACATCAACCGCGACAGCATGCTCCAGGACAGCTACGCCGACGCGCCGCACACGCTGATCACCGGCCTCTCGCGCATCGGCGGCACCGACTTCCGCTATCGCCTGCACCAGTGGGACGGCAATGCCTACCGCGCGATCGGCAACGACGAGGTCGACGCCGCACTGCCGATCCTGTTCAAGCCGATGGGCACGCCGCGGCCGGAGCCGAACTTCATCGCCTCGGATGCCGACTACGTCGATTTCATCACCGAGCTGATGGGCGGCTTCGCGATCCCGGCGTTTCTCAAGCAGCGTCGCAAGGGTCTGCGCTACCTGTTCCTCGGCCTGCGCTTCACGCGCGATACCGAGCGCATGGTGATGTCGGACATCGTGTTCGATCACGGCACGCCGACCGGCTGGGCCTTCATTCCGCATCCGAATGCGAAGGAACGACGTTTCTGCGCGCGCATGGGCATCGAGATCCTGGAACGGGACATCGAGGACCTGCCCGGTTTTCCCGCCACGGAGCTGGCAGGACGCAAGATCGCCTGAGGCGGGCGTGAGCGGCGGGTTGACGCACATCCATGCCGACCCGTCGTGTGATGCACGTGCGCGCGGCCGGCGCAGTGCGCTCGATCGCGCGCTGACGCAGCTCCACGGCGCACCGGGACGGACCGTTGCGGCCTTCGGCGACTTCACGCTCACGAGCGCCTTCCAGCCCATCGTCGGCCTCGCGCACCGGCGCACCGTCGGCTTCGAGGCCCTGGTGCGCGCCGATGACGCGGCCGGCGCGGCCGTGCCGCCGCCGGTGTTGTTCGGTTCCGTGCACAAGGAAGCCGAAATCGTCGCGCTCGACCGCCTGTGCCGCGCCCTGCACGTCGCCAATTTCGCCGGTCACCGGGACCCGGCGACGTGGCTGTTCCTGAACGTCGACCCGACGGTCGCGACGCGCGGCGCGAAACACGGCAGCTTCTTCGCCGAACTGCTGGCCCACCATGCCTTCGCGCCGCAACGCGTGGTGATCGAGGTGTTGGAGAGTGCGATCGCCGACGAGGCCCGTCTGGCCGAGACGCTCGGCTATTACCGCTCGCTCGGCTGTCTGGTCGCACTGGACGATTTCGGTTCCGGCCATTCCAACATCGAACGCATCTGGCGCATCGCGCCCGACATCGTCAAGCTCGACCGCTCGCTGATCGTCGAGGCGGCGCAGGGACCGCGTCACCGCCGCATCCTGCGCAACCTGGTGGCGCTGATGCACGAGGCCGGTTGTCTCGCGCTGATGGAAGGCATCGAGACCGAGACCGAAGCATTGACCGCTCTCGATTGCGACATGGATCTGGCGCAAGGCTGGTTCTTCGCGCGGCCCGCGGCCATCGAACGATTCCAGCACGACCAGCCCGCCGCGCCGCTCGTCCTGTACGACCGTTTCCGCGATCGCGTCCGGCGCGATGCCGAGCGCGAGCGGCAGTTTCTCGCACCCTACGAAATCGCGTTTCGTCACGCCGCGCTCGGCATCGAGGCACAGCAGACGGCCGGAATCGCCTGTTACCGCCTGCTCGCGCAAGCGGGCGTCGAGCGCTGCTATCTGCTCGATGAGCAAGGCACGCAAATCGGTCCCAACCTGATCGGCCGCAAGGCCGTATCGGCGGCGCGCCAGAATGCCGCGCCGCTCGCGGACGCCACCGGTGCGAGCTGGTCGCATCGCCAATATTTCCGCAACGCCAATGCTGCGCCCGGCAAGGTCTGCATCACCCAGCCCTATCTCTCCGTGACCGGCTGCCACATGTGCGTGACGCTCTCGATCGCGCTCGACACCGCCGACGGCCGCCGCGTGCTGTGCTGCGATCTGGTGTGGGAAGGCGGCTGAGAGTACGTCGCGTGGGTTTCGTTCCTCAACCCACCCTACAACCCCGTGCCGTCGGCAGCAGCGCCATCGCCTGTGCCTCGCAGGCATGGCGTATCGAGGGATCGAGCTTCGAGAGCCAATGCTCTGGGATCGCGTCGAGGCCGTACAGCGCGCCGGCCAGCATGCCGGCGATCGCGCCCGTGGTGTCGGCGTCGCCGCCGCGATTCACCACGTCGACGAGACAGCTTTCGAAACCGTCCGTTTCGTACAGCGCCTGCAACACGGCGCGCAGCGTGTGCACGATGTAACCGCTCGGGTTTTCCTCGCGTCGCCGGTCGCGGAAGGCGAATGCCGGCTGTGCGTCGATCAGCGTCTTCACCGGCCCTTGCAGCAGGTTGCCGATGCTCGCGCCGCCGATCGCCAATTGCAGCATGCGGGCGACGCAGATCGTGCCGGCATCCGATACCTCGCTGTTGTGCGTGACGTGCGCCTGCGCGATACAGGCCGTGCGCAGCGCCGCTTCGTCATCATCCGGCAGATGCAGCGCCACCGGCAGCACGCGCATGCAGGCGCCGTTGCCGCCGTCGTGCTCGTTCGGCGGCACCGCCGTCTGACCGGTGCGCCGGAAGTGCAGGATGCCGCGCCGCACGGTGTTGCCGATGTCCACGGGTTTTGCGCGCATCCAGGCATCGAAGGCGCGCGCGATCGCCTGTGCGTCGACGCCGCCGGCGTCGAGAATCGCCTGGCCGAGCGCGAGCGACATGGTGGTGTCGTCGGTGACCTGGCCCGGCTTCAGGCGCAGCCAGCCGCCGCCGCAGATGCGGTCGTGCACGCCGTATTCGGCGCGGATCTCGTTCGGCGTCATGAATTCCACCGTCGCGCCCAGCGCATCGCCGACGGCGAGTCCGAGATAGGCGGCGATGGCGCGTTGCTGTCGCGGGGTCGTCATCGGTCACAGGCCAGAGAAATCCGTGGGAGCGGCTCCGCCGCGAACGGGATCGGCACGACGCTCGGGCGCGGCGACGACAAATCAAACACTTACGTGCTTGATTCGCATGCGAGGCGTCCCTGCCTCGCCTTAGCAGGCTGTTTTTCAACAGCCCGCTAGACCTCCGGACCGAAGCACTTCGCGTAGTCGACGCACACCTCGCAGGATGGCGCGCGGCAGGTGTAGACGCCTTCGCGTTCGCAGAACTGCTTGTAGAGAAACTTCTTCCACTTCATGTCGCGGTCGTTGGCGGCGGCGAGTTCGGGGAAGTTGTCGTTCATCAGCCGCGACAGTTCCGTGCGCGAGGCGAGTCCGAGGTCCTGCCACAGGTGATCGCTCGCCATGCAGGCCGCGGCGACGATGCGCGCAATCCACGCCTCCGACGGATCGTTGCCGGCACTGTGCGCGATCAGCAACTGATAGAGGTCCTCGCGCTCGTCGGCGCGCAGCGGATCGAGGTCGGTATCGACCGTCTCGGGCAGCGTCGGACAGAAACCGGAGAAATGGCGTCCGACCATGAGCCAGAATGCGCGTGCATCGAGACCGAGCCGATAGGGCAGCGCGCCGTTTCCCGTCAAATGCGAGGACAGCAGGCGTGCGAGCAGCGCGTCGTTCGGCAGATCGCGCGTCCTGCCGAGCAGATCGGCATACAACGCTTCGGGATCAC
>JAQVJI010000206.1 GCA_028695255.1 Chromatiales bacterium
GATAAAGGGGGCGTCGGCGTTGACCGATGCCGACGGATGCCGCGCATCGGGCTCCCAGACAACGGCCGCCGCACCACGCGCAATCGCCTGCGCGACGTGTTCGAGACCGTGATGACGCTGCCCCGCACAGGCGAAAAAGAGATCGCCGGGCTCGACCCGGCGACTGTCCAGCGCGAGACCGGCCACCGGAACGTCCCAGGCGGCGGGAACCGGAGCCAGGTCGGCCAGCAGTCCGGCGAGCGTCCATCCCTGCTGCATGTGACGTACCGCCCTCATGCCGGCCCGCCCTCGCGCGGATGTTCATCCGCGCGCAATTCGGGTAGGTCGTCGGGCGCCACGTCGAGCAGGCGCAGCGCGCCCGCCATCACACGGCCAAACACCGGTGCGGCCACCAGACCACCGTAGTAATCGCCACGACTCGGCTCGTCGATGGTGACGACCATCGCCAGACGCGGCGCGCCGAGTGGGGCGATGCCTGCGAAGGTCGCGATATAGCGGTCCTCCGAATAACCGCCGGCAACGGATTTGCGCGCCGTGCCGGTCTTGCCGGCGATGCGATAGCCCGCCACCGCCGCACGCGCACCCGTACCCTGATCCGATACCGTCCCCTCCAGCAGATGACGCACCTGACGCGCCACCTCGGGGTTGATCACACGCCGCGGCGCCGTTTCCGGCGCATCGCGCAGGAAGGTGACGTTCGCCATCTCGCCGTCGTTTCCGAGTGCCGCGTAGGCCTGCGCCAGTTGCAGCGGCGTCATCGACAGGCCGTAGCCGTAGGACAGCGTCGCACGCTCGACCTCGCGCCAGCGCGCATACGGCGGCAACTGCCCGACCGCCTCGCCGGGAAATCCGCTGCTCGTGAGCTGACCGAAACCGACGCGCTGGAACACCGACCACAACTGACGCGGCTCCAGACCGAGCGCGATGCGCGTGGCGGCGACGTTGCTCGATTTCACCAGCAGGCCGGCCATGTCGATGCGGCCGTAGTCGCGGAAATCCTTCACCACCAGATGACGGCCGACGGCGAGCCGGCCGGGCGAGGTGTCGATGATCGAATCGGCGCGATAACGGCCGCTTTCGAGCGCCGCCACCACGGTGAACGGCTTGATGGTGGAACCGGGCTCGAACAGATCGGTGACGGCGCGATTGCGGAACACGTCGCCGCGCAGGCTGCCGCGGTTGTTGGGGTTGTAGGAGGGCTGGTTGACCATCGCCAGCACCTCGCCGCTCTGCACGTCGAGGATCACCACCGAACCGCCGCGTGCACCCTCGGCCTGCACCTGCGCCTTGAGTTCGCGATAGGCAAGGTATTGCAGCCGCTGGTCGATGCTCAGCGCCAGGTCACGGCCGGGCCGTGCGGGACGAATGCTCTCGACGTCGCGGATCACGCGCCCCAGGCGATCGCGAATGACGCGCTTGGCGCCGGCACTGCCCACCAGCCACTCGTCGTAGGCCAGTTCCATGCCCTCCTGACCGCGATCGTCGATGTCGGTGAAGCCGAGAACATGGGCCGACACCTCGGCCATCGGGTAGTAGCGGCGGTATTCGCGCTGCAAGCCGACACCGGGGATGTCGAGCGCGCGCACCTGCGCCGCCATGCCCGGCGTGACGTGGCGCCGCAGATAGACGAACTCGCGCCCGGCGCGCTCGTTCAGGCGTTGCTCCAGATCCCGCTGACGCATGTCGAGCACGCGCGCCAGGGCATTCAGGCGCTCCGGCGCCGCCAGCGTCTCCTGCGGATTGGCCCATACCGAATCGATCGGCGTGCTGATCGCAAGCGGCTCGCCGTTGCGGTCGGTGATCATGCCGCGATGCGCCGGCACCGGCAGCACGCGCAACTGGCGCGCATCGCCTTCGTTGCGCAGGAAATCGCGCTTGAGCAGTTGCAGGTCGGCGGCACGCGCGACCAGCGTCAGCATGCCGAGCGCGAACAGGCCCAGCACGAACAGACGCCGCATGCGGTAGCTCGGTGCCGACGCGTCCGTCGCCATCATTCGATCCTCACGATCACGGCCGAGCGTGCGTCCGGCAGCGCCATGCCGAGCCGGTCACGCGCCACTTCCTCGATACGCCCATGGGTCGCCCAGGTGCTTTGTTCCAACTGCAATTGCCCCCATTCGACGTTGAGCGCATCGCGCTCCTGATTGAGCGCTTCCAGCTCGATGAACAACTTGCGGCCCTGGTGCTTGCTGTACACGACGCCCAGCGCACTGCCGAGCACCGCCGCAAACAGAAAACCGATCAGCCACACGCGCCCACTCATGACAGTCGCTCCGCCACCCGCAGGGTGGCACTGCGCGCACGCGGGTTGGCATTGATCTCGATCTCCGACGGACGCTGCGCCTTGCCGACCAGCCGCAGCGTCTGGCCCTGCGGCCCGCCGCGCACCGGCAGGCCGCGCGGCGCCGCGACGCCGCGTGCGGCATCGCGCATGAAGCGCTTGACGATGCGGTCCTCCAGCGAATGAAAGCTGATCACGGCCAGCCGGCCGCCGGGCGCCAATACGCGCAGCGATTGCGCAAGACAGGCCTCGATGTCCTCGAGTTCGCGATTGATGTAAATGCGTATGGCCTGGAAGCTGCGCGTGGCCGGATGCTTGTGGCGCTCACGAAACGGCACCGCCGCCTCGATCAGCGCCGCCAGCTCGCCGGTGGTGGCGAGTGGCCGTTCGGCACGCGTCTCGACGATACGGCGCGCGATGCGCCCGGCGAAACGCTCCTCCCCCAGATCGCGCAGCACGCGCGCAATCTCGGCCTCGTCCGCGCTCGCCAGCCAGGCGGCAGCGGTCGGGCCGCTCGTGGTGTCCATGCGCATGTCGAGCGGACCGTCGGCCTGAAAGCTGAAGCCGCGCGCGGACGTGTCCAGTTGCGGCGAGGACACGCCCAGATCCAGCAGCAGACCATCGACCCGGCCGGTGATACCCATCTCGTCGGTCAGCGCCTCAAGCATCGCAAAAGAACACCGTTTGAAACCAAAGCGGTTGTCGCCGCCGAACCGGTCCAGCGCCACCTGCGCCGCTTCCGGGTCCTTGTCCATCGCCAGCAGCCTGCCGTTCGGCCCCAGACGTTCGAGGATCGCCGCGCTGTGGCCGCCGCGCCCGAAGGTGCCGTCCACATAGACGCCGTCGGGCCTGATGGCGAGCGCCCCGATGGCCTCGTCGAGGAGCACCGGGCGATGGGCCGCGTCCGTCATCACGTCAAAGGGACAGCGACTGCAAGGCGGCGCTCAGACCGCCGCCGTTGTCCTCATCCGCCCACTTGTCCAGTTCGCTGGTCCAGCGCTGTTCGTCCCACAACTCGAACTTGTTGCCCTGACCGACCAGCACCACCCGCTTGTCCAGGCCCGCGCGCTTGCGCAGCGAGGCCGACAGCAGGATGCGGCCCTGGCCGTCCAGTTCGCATTCCTCGGCATGACCGATCAGGCGGCGCTGCAACATCAGCACCTGCCGGTCCATGTTGGGTTGCTGGGTCACGGCGGTTTCGATGCGCTCCCATTCGGGCACCGGATACACCAGCAGACAGGGATCGAGCGGATGCAGCGTGACGATCACGCAGCCACCGGGACCGCCGTCGGTGCCGACGGTCAGACGCGCACGATGACGGGCCGGGATGGCTACCCGGCCCTTCGCATCGAGATTCAGATCGGTGATTCCGCGAAACACCAAGCCCCCATCGGCAGGATTTCCCACCGTTCCCCACCGTTCCCCACTTGCCTACACTATAGGAAGCGATCCGCGCGAGTGTCAAGGAAAATCGAGGTCGCGAGATAGAGAATTCTGCTTGTGTCACAAAGACTTACAGGAACCGGCTCATGGTGGGGAACGCCCTGAAGAGGGTACAAAAATAGGACATCCAATCAGTCGATTGGATGTTGTATTTAACAAACAACTTTAAGTATCAAGAGGTGTGGAACACATAAACTGACGACCGCGCCGGGCGCGGTCGATAGGAAGAAATGAGGAAACGCTGAATGAAGTCAGTGTTTGATTCGTCGCAGATGCGTCCGGGCGTGTACCGGACGCAACGCGCGCTGACAAATCCAGAATGGACTTGTCAGCGCTTCCAGAATGAAAAGGGAGTCGGCCTGTAAGCCGGGTTCTGTCGGGGACAGTCATTCATCTGGGACCTGCGTCACCGCAGGCCTCGAGCAGCCTACCCGGGTGCAGTGCGGGCCACACCATGGCACCCCTATTTGGCCTTGCTCCGGGTGGGGTTTGCCGTGCCGCCGCGTGTTGCCACCGGCGCGGTGCGCTCTTACCGCACCATTTCACCCTTACCTGATCCCCACTCGCGCGGGGCCATCGGCGGTATGCTTTCTGTTGCACTTTCCGTCGGCTCGCGCCGCCCAGGCGTTACCTGGCACCCTGCCCTGTGGAGCCCGGACTTTCCTCCACGACCGAGGTCGCAGCGACTGTCCGGCCGACTCCCGCCGCGTTTGATACGCCTTTGCGGGAAAAGTTACAAGCGTCACTCTTCGGTCGGCGACTCCGAGCGCAACTGCAACGCCCGTTCGTACAACAGGTTCTTCGGCCGGCCGGTGATGGCGGTCGCCAGCCGCACCGCCTGTTTGAGCGGCAGTTCGGCCGCCAACGTCGTCAGCGTTCGCAGATCGCGATCATCGAGCAGTTCGCGCTCAACCG
>JAQVJI010000031.1 GCA_028695255.1 Chromatiales bacterium
GGCAATGGCCGGCATTCCTGCCACACCGGCCGGGCGGCGCCGAGGCCCGCCAGTTCGGCCGTGATGGCGGACAGGTCGTCATCGCCGAGACGCGAGCGGTCGACGGTGGTGCGCAGGGTGTAGGGCACGCCGCTGGCGAGCAGGCGTTCGAGGCTTTCCCGCGCGCGGCGGCCGCTGCCGGCGATGCTCGTGATGGTCTTGTAGCGCCGGAACGGCGCCTTGACGTCGAAACCCACCCAATCGACGTATGGCAAGACGAGATCGAGCCGCTCCGGATAGGGCCCGGCCGTGTGCAGCCCGACGCGATAGCCGAGTTCGCGCACGTCTTCGATCGCATCGAGCAGCCCGGCCTGCAAGGTGGGCTCGCCACCGCTGAACACGACCGCATCGAGCAGGCCGCGACGGTGACGCAGCAGATGCAGCACCGCCTCCCACGAAGGTGCCGCCGGATCGCGGCAGCGCGGGATCAGATGCGGGTTGTGGCAATAACTGCAACGCCAGGGACAACCCTGACAGAACACCACGGCCGCCAATGAGTCGGGAAAATCGACGCTGCTGAACGGCACCAGCCCGCCGACGACGAGCGGACGCTTCACGCCGCGACGGCCTCGCCCGCAGCCTGTCCCGGCTCGCAGAAATGCCGGCGTTCGGCATGTTCGCTCTGCTTGCCGGGATTGAATTCCGACACCGGCCGGTGATAGCCCATGACGCGGGTCCAGACCTCGCAGCGCTGGCGTTCGTCGTCGCGCAGCTGGATGGATTGCATCGTGTTCAGGTTCATGCGTTCACCTCGTTAAGTCATGCATCGAAGATCGTGGGAGCGGCTCGGCCGCGATCGTCGCGGCAGAGCCGCTCCCACATGAAAGGGCCTCACCCCGCCGCACGCTTGCGCGCCAGCAGTTCCTCGTCGCAGCGCGGGCAGAACTCGTGCTCGCCCGCGAGATAGCCGTGCGTCGGACAGATCGAGAACGTCGGCGTCACCGTGACGTAGGGCAGGCGGAAACGCGACAACGCCCGGCGCACCAGCCGCTTGCAGGTTTCGGCGGACGACAGGCGTTCGCGCATGTACAGATGCAGCACGGTGCCGCCGGTGTACTTGCATTGCAGGTCGTCCTGTCGCTCCAGCGCCTCGAACGGGTCGTCGGTGTAGCCGACCGGCAGTTGCGACGAATTGGTGTAGTACGGCTTGTCGGCCGTGCCCGCCTGGAGGATGCCGGGAAAGCGTTTGCGATCCTCCTTGGCGAAACGGTAGGTCGTGCCTTCGGCCGGCGTCGCCTCCAGGTTGTAGAGGTGTCCACTGCGCTCCTGGAACATCACCATGCGCGCACGGATGTAATCGAGCAGGCGGCAGGCCAGCGCATGCCCCGGCGCACTGGTGATGTCGTAGGCGTCGCCGCTGAAGTTGCGGATCATCTCGTTGATGCCATTGACGCCGATGGTCGAGAAGTGATTGCGCAGCGTGCCCAGATAACGTTTGGTGTAGGGGAACAGGCCGGCGTCCATATGGGCCTGAATCACCTTGCGCTTGATGTCGAGACTGTTGGCGGCGAGATCCAGCAGTTCGTCGAGACGCCGGAACAGCGCCGCTTCGTCGCCGCGATGGACGTGACCGAGACGCGCGCAGTTGATGGTCACGACGCCGAGCGATCCGGTCTGCTCGGCCGAGCCGAACAGGCCGTTGCCGCGCTTGAGCAGCTCGCGCAGGTCGAGCTGCAGACGGCAGCACATGGAACGAATCATGTTCGGCTTGAGTTCGGAGTTGAGGAAGTTCTGGAAATACGGCACGCCATAGCGCGCGGTCATCTCGAACAAAAGCGTCGCGTTCTCGCTGTCCCACGGGAAATCGTCGGTGATGTTGTAGGTCGGGATCGGGAACGTGAACACACGCCCGCGCGCGTCGCCGGCCGTCATGACCTCGATGTAGGCGCGATTGATGAGATCCATCTCGGGCTGGAGTTCGCCGTAGGTGAACGGCATCTCCTCGCCCGCGATGATCGGCACCTGTTCGCGCAAGTCCTCCGGGCACACCCAGTCGAGCGTGACGTTGGTGAACGGCGTCTGGCCGCCCCAGCGCGAGGGCACGTTGAGGTTGTAGACGAATTCCTGGATGCACTGCCTGACGGCCGCAAAGTCGAGCCGGTCCTTGCGCACGAAGGGCGCGAGATAGGTATCGAAGGAACTGAAGGCCTGCGCGCCGGCCCACTCGTTCTGCAAGGTGCCGAGGAAGTTGACCATCTGGCCGACGGCGCTGGAGAGATGCTTCGGCGGCCCCGCCTCGACCTTGCCGGGCACGCCGTTGAAACCCTCGTGCAGCAAGTTGCGCAGCGACCAGCCGGCGCAGTAGCCGGCCAGCATGTCGAGGTCGTGGATGTGGATGTCGCCCTCGCGGTGCGCGTGTCCGATCTCCTCCGGATAGACGTGGCTCAGCCAGTAGTTGGCGATCACCTTGCCGGAGACGTTGAGAATCAGGCCGCCGAGCGAATAACCTTGGTTGGCGTTGGCGTTGACGCGCCAGTCGCGCCGGTCGAGGTACTCGTTGACCGAGGCCGAGACGTCGACCAGCGTCTTGCGATCCTGGCGCAGGCGCTTGTGGGTCTCGCGGTAGACGATGTAGGCGCGCGCGGTGCGGAAATGGTCGGCGCTGATCAGCACCTGCTCCACCACGTCCTGGATATGCTCGATGCCGGCCGGCGCGGCGGCGAAGCGATGCGCGATCACCTTCACCACCTGGGCGGTCAGACGGCGCGCGGCGGGCTCGTCGAACTCGCCGGTCGCGGCGCCCGCGCGGCGGATCGCGGAGACGATCTTGTCGGCATCGAAAGCGACCTCGCGGCCGTCACGTTTCAGCACCCGCAGCGGCAGGTGAACCATTACCGGCGCGGGCGCGTCGAGGACTTCGGCAGACATCGTGGATTCCTCCCGTCATGACGTACGCAACACAGTATGTTGGGTACTGACGAAACGTCATCCACTAGATGATGGGTTATTGACCTGCGACAGTTTTATCGCGCGGAACGGGAGACCGCTCACATTCCGTAGCATCTTCCAGCCAGTCCATGATCCGTGCCTCGGCCCACTCGCAGATGCCGCAGTCGCGGCAGGCCGCCGTGCCTCGCGCGGGCAACGGCATGCGTTCGGCAAGGAAGTCGCGGATCTCGACATCCGATGCCCGGGCCGTCGGGTCGTCTTCCGGCGCGCCGTCGAAGCGTCGTTCGGCCAGCGTCACCAGATCGTCGTGCATCTCGTTCATGTCCTGGCAATGTTCCTTCGAGCGCATCCGCACCGCCGTCTCCAGCAGAATCCCGGCCAGCGCCTGATTGCGCGCGTCGGTCGCGGCATCGCCGGTCAAATACTGTCGCTTCCAACGCAATGCACGCATGACGCCACCTCCACTCACCGACCAACTCACGGCAACACACTGCCAGCAAGGCGCATCAGCTCCCCGATGTCGAGCAAACAGATGCGGCTGCGCCGCACATGGATCAACCGCCGCCGCACCAACGCGTCGAGCTGGCGCGCCGCCGTCGACAGACTCACGCCGAGATAGTCGGCGAGCAGGCGACGCGGCAGCGTCAGACAGATCACGCCCGTCGTCACGCCTTTCGACAGGCGCCCGGCGATCAGCACCAGCAGCCTCGCCAGACCCGCTTCCCCGTAGTGTTGTGCGCGAACCGCTGCCAGGGAGCGCATGCGCCCGAGCTGCGCACTGAAGGCGCGGATCATGCAATCGTTGAGTGGCGGCGCAACGGACACCCGTTGACGCACGACATCGAGCGGGACCGCACACAATTCGGCGTCGGTTTCTGCGATGGCGTCACTGCCATAATGAGACGCTCCTATTCCTTTGAGTCCGACCGCCTCACCCGCAAACGCCACATCGACCAGCGCATCACCACCGAGCCCGCTCGGGATGGCGTCGTCCGTGTCGACGCGATAATCGCCGATCACGCCGCGGCGCACACAGTACACGTATGCCGGTCTGTCGCCGGCAGCGTACAGGCGTTCACCCGCCACCAGCCGCACCACCTCGACCATGGCCTTCATGTCCGGCCGTTCGCCGAAGCGGCAGAGCACACAGCGGCTGCAATAATCGAACTCAGCCATAACGACACACCACCCCGACACCGCCCCGCGGATCCGGAACCGCCGTGTGTTTGCATATGCCATTCATCCGGAACATCCTCCTTCGAAGGGAGCGCCGACTCGTAGCGTTTCCCAAACCCGATACCCGGATGGTCTAGCGTCTTACAGGAAGGAAATCGAGCATTTTCGGATGAATGGCAAGACGGACAACGACAGCCTGAGCTACCGCCTCTACATCCTGGTGGCACGACGCCTGCGCTTCGTCGCCGGCGCGCTCGGTACGGTCGAACTCGCGCCCGGCTGTTACGTCTATACCGGCAGCGCGCGTCGCCGGCCGCTGGCGCGTCTGCGCCGGCACCTGAGCCGGGACAAGCGTCTGCGCTGGCACATCGACTATCTGCTGGTGCAACCCGGGGTGCAGATCGTGGACCTGACGCTGCATCGTGAAGCGGAGTGCGCGGTCAACCGCGCGACTGGCGGTGAAGTGCCGGTGCCAGGCTTCGGCGCCAGCGACTGCCGCGCCGGCTGCGGCAGCCACCTGCGGCGCCTGAGTAAGCACCGAATACCCTTTCCGGAGTGCAGAAATATTATTGAAAAATAAACAGAAACGGACCTTATCCCCAGGCTTGAACTTTGCCGGACCACCCCCATCTAACGGGTTAAGCGCTGTAGCCCGGCGCTTCCCGCTTCCCTCCCTGAGCGGGAAGGCTCAGACTCCCCCAAGTCGAGCCATTTCTGCCCCGGCCGTCCACCCCAACGGATGCCGGGGCTTTTTTATGCCTGCCCGTCGACCGGCCCGTCTGCCGGCCCCTCAGCCATCGAGGTAAGCCAGGCATCCAATGCCGATCGCGCCTCGTCCACGCCATTGCCGTCGTGGGCGGAAAAGGCCTGCACGCCGACCGCCACGCCCATTTGCTCCAGGGCCTTCCTGACCTGCCGCACCGTTTCGAGCGCCGGACCGCGCTTGAGCTTGTCGGCCTTGCTGAGCAGGACATGCACCGGCAGGCCGCGCGCCTCCGCCCAGGCCAGCATCTGCCAGTCCAGGTCGGTCAAGGGATGACGGATATCCATGATGAGCACCAGACCGCGCAGACTCTGGCGCCGTTTCAGGTAGGCCTCGATCAGCCGGCCCCAGGCGCGGCGCACGGTCTCGGGCGCCTGCGCGAAACCGTAGCCCGGCAGATCGACCAGACGCCGCACGGCATCGATGGTGAAGAAATTGATGAGTTGGGTGCGGCCCGGCGTACGGCTGGTGCGCGCCAGCGCCTTGCGCCCGCACAGGGCATTGATCGCGCTCGACTTGCCGGCGTTGGAACGGCCCGCGAAGGCCACCTCGGCGCCGTCGTCCGGCGGCAGCTTGCGTGCATCGGCACAACTGGTCAGGAATGCGGCACGGGAATAGGGCAGGCTCATGCGGATGCTCGTGTCGCCGCCGCACGCTAAGGATGCGTGCGGCGTTTTGCGGTAGGGAAGCCGGCTATGGTATACAATGCGGCCATTTTTGGCACCGCCCGGACCGCATCCCTGCCCGGATTGCCCGCCCGGCCGCCCAGCCCCGGATTCCACTTCCCGTTCAGGAGCTTTCGACACAATGAACAAGTTCGTTTCCGTTGCAATCGCAACCATCGGTCTCATGGTTTCCGGTCAGGCGATGGCCCTGGGCCTGGGCGGCAACGCCGATGCAGGCAAGGCCAAGTCCGTGACCTGCGCCGCCTGCCACGGCCCCGACGGCAACAGCTTCAACCCGGACTGGCCGAAGTTGGCGGGTCAGGGCGAGGCCTACATCTACAAGCAGCTTCAGGACTTCAAGAACGGCACGCGCCAGGACCCCCTGATGTCCGGTCAGGCGATGGGCCTGAGCGACGAGGACATGAAGGATCTGGCCGCCTTCTTCTCCTCCCAGACCATCAGCGCCGGCATGGCCGATGCGGACAAGGTCGCGCTGGGCGAGATGCTCTACCGCGGCGGTAACGCGGCCAGCGGCGTCGCCGCCTGCACCGCCTGCCACGGCCCGGCCGGCGTCGGCAATCCGGCGGCCAAGTTCCCGGCGCTGTCCGGCCAGCACGCGGCCTACGGCAAGAAGCAGCTCAACGACTTCCGCAGCGGCACCCGTGCCAACGACGCCGGCCGCATGATGCGCAACGTCGCCGCGCGCATGACCGACGCGGAGATCGAAGCCGTCTCCTCCTACATCTCCGGCCTGAAGCACTGACCTGAAACCCGCCGCGGGAGGAACCGCCTCCCGCGAGGTCATCGACCCGCAGGGGCGGCTCCAGGCCGCCCCTTCGTTTTTGTGGCCCCTTCGTTTTTGTGGCCCTGGTGTTTTCGGCCCGGGGCATGCAGCGCCGGGAACTCGGGTAAGATTCCGGGTCCAATCCACGACGACCCCGCCATGCAAGACCAGACCGCACAGACTGCCCGCCCCCACCGCAGCACGGCCTCCGTCCTGCTGGAGTTCCTGGGCTCGATGAATCTCGCCATCACGCTGCTGGTGGCGCTGGCGATCGCGTCGGTGATCGGCACGGTGTTGCAGCAGAACCAGCCCTACACCGGCTACCTCATCAAGTTCGGACCGTTCTGGCACGAGATCTTCCGCGGCCTCGGCCTGTACGACGTGTACTCGGCCGGCTGGTTCATGTTCATCCTGGTGTTCCTGGTAACGTCGACCAGCGTCTGCGTCTGGCGCCACACGCCGGCCATGCTGCGCGACATGCGCCATCTGCGCACCAAGGTGCAGGAAAAATCCCTGCGCGGCTTCCAGCACCAGGTCGAAGGCGAGGTGCAGCAGGCGCCCAAGGCCTATCTGGCCGAGGCCGCCGCCGTGTTCGCGCGCCAGGGCTACCGCACGAAGATCGAGGATCACGGCGACCATCAGGTACTGGCCGCAATGAAGGGTGGCGCCAGCCGGCTCGGCTATCTGCTCGCCCACGTCGCCATCGTCGTCATCTGCGTCGGCGGCATGCTGGACAGCAAGCTGTCGCTGCGCATCGCCGAACTCGCGGGTCAGTTGAAGATCGAGACCCGCAACGTCCCGGCCACCGAGGTGCCCGCGATCAGCCGGCTCGGCAGCGGCAACCCGTCCTTCCGCGGCAGTGTCGAGGTACCGGAAGGCGGCGCGGCCAATGTCGTGTTTCTGTCCGTGCGCGACGGCTATCTGGTGCAGGAACTGCCGTTTCGCATCGAGGTGAAGGAGTTCCGCGTCGAGCACCACTCGACCGGCCAGCCGAAGTCCTTCGAGAGCGATCTCGTGATCCACGATCCCGATCTGCCGGAACCGCTGGAACGCACCATCGCCGTCAATCACCCGCTGGTGCACAAGGGCATCGCCATCTATCAGGCGAGCTTCGGCGACGGCGGCTCGCTGCTCGATCTCGGCATCTGGATGCTCGACGGCCGCGCCGTCACGCCGTTCACCATGCAGGGCCGGGTGTTCGACAGCTATCCGCTCGAAACGCCGGACAAGACCTACCGCCTGGAGCTGATGAACTTCAGCCTGTTCAACGTGCGGCCGACACCGACCGACGACGGCGGCACGGACCTGCGCAACATGGGGCCGAGCTTCACCTTCCGCCTGCGCGAGGCCACCGGCGAGGCGCGCGAATACGAGAACTACATGACGCCCGTGATGCAGGAGGGGCGGCTGTTCTTCCTGAGCGGCGTGCGCGAGAGCCCGGCCGAACCGTTCCGCTATCTGCATTTGCCGGCCGGGCCGGACGGCACGCCGGCGCGCTTCGTCACGCTGCTGGCCTACCTCAACAACCCGGTCATCGTCGACGCGGTGATCGAGCAGACGGCCGCCATCGCCTTCGACCAGGCCACGAACGCCGATCCGGAGGCGCGTGCGCAGATCATCGCCTCCATGAAGCGTCTGGTCGGCCTGTTTGCCGCGGGCGGATACGAGGCGATCGCGCGGGAGGTCGAAACGCACACGGCACCCGAGCGCGTGGAAGAGGTCGCCGGCATTTTCATCCGCGTACTGCACACCGCGTTGCAGGGCATCTACATGCAGGTGCTGGCGGAAGAAGGCATCGACGCGCCTTCGGAGGCGGATCAGGTCTTCCTGGAGGACGCCGCCATCACCATCGGCGCCCTGCCCTTCTACGGCTCGCCGTTCCTGTTCCAGCTCACTGGCTTCGAGCACGTCGAGGCCTCGGGCCTGCAAATCGCCAAGGCACCCGGACAGAACGTGGTGTATCTCGGCAGCCTGATGCTGATCGTCGGCATATTCCTGCTGTTCTACGTCGCCCAACGCCGCTACTGGGTCTGGGCGACGCCGACTGCGACCGGTACGCGCGCACTGCTGGCTGGCAGCAGCAATCGCAATGTGATGGAATTCGAGCAGGAGTTCGCCGGTCTAAGCCGTCGGCTGCTGCCCGCGGACGTTGCGCGCGACGCACCATGACCTTCCGTATTTTTCAAACCAACATCGAGAGGCCCCCATGTCCGTAACGCGTGAAGTGATGGAACTGGAAGCGCCCGGACTGCTGCGGCGCCTGACCCGGATCGACTGGGGCTGGGCGGTATTGGTCGTCGGCGCCACGCTGTACACGCTGATCGCCTTCGGCGCGCGCATGGACGGCTACCAGATCGGCACGCTCATCGTCTCCGCGGCCGGCGGCACCTGGCTCGGCCGGTTCTGGAAGCCGTTCCGGACCTATGCCGTGATCGTCGCCCTGCTCAGTCTGTTCGGCCTCTGGCGCTACGGCGGCGAGCTGGCATCCGCCGACGGCGACTTCTTCCTCAAGTATCTGGTCTCCGGCCAGTCGGCCGTGATGTGGATGTGCGCGCTGTTCTTCATGTCCACCGCGGCCTATTTCGCCGGCCTGTTCGCGCGCAGCGACTTCACCCTGCGCGTCGGCAGTGCGCTGACCTGGAGTGCGGCGACCTTCGGCCTGGCCGGCCTGTTCGTGCGCTGGCGCGAGACCTACCTCACCAACCCCGAGTGGGGCTACATCCCGGTCAGCAACCTGTACGAGGTGTTCGTACTGTTCTGCGTCATCACCGGGCTGATGTACCTGTACTACGAAGGCCGCACGCGCAATCGCGCCATGGGCGGTTTCGCGATGCTGGTCGTCAGCGCCGCCGTCGGCTTCCTGCTCTGGTACGTGTTCGATCGCGGTGCGCACGAGATCCGTCCGCTGGTGCCGGCGCTCCAGAGCTGGTGGATGAAGATCCACGTACCCACCAACTTCGTCGGCTATGGCGGTTTTGCAATCGCCGCCATGCTCGGCGTCGCGCAGTTGCTGCGCAACCGCGCCGAGCGCGTCAAACCGCAGGGCCTGCTGGCCACGCGTCTGCCGTCGTCGGTCGTGCTCGACGACCTGATGTACAAGCTGATCGCCGTCGGCTTCGCCTTCTTCACCATCGCCACCGTGCTCGGCGCCATGTGGGCGGCCGAGGCCTGGGGCGGCTACTGGTCCTGGGACCCGAAGGAGACCTGGGCCCTGATCGTGTGGCTGAACTACGCGGCCTGGCTGCACATGCGCTTTTCCAAGGGCTGGCGCGGCGCACCGATGGCCTGGTGGGCGGTCATCGGTCTGTTCATCACCACCTTCGCCTTCCTGGGCGTGAACATGTTCCTGTCCGGACTGCACTCGTACGGCGAGCTGTGAGGCGTCGACGGCAGGTTTCGAAATCCTAATGAGCGAGGAAGAATCATGAAGCGAGCCTGGACCACCGTAGTGCTGCTGATCTGTCTGCTGCCGCTGGCGGCGATGGCCCAGAAGACCACCTTCGACGAAGGCATCGATTACAAGGTCATTCAGCCGCCCGTGCCCACCGACGCACCCGCCGGTCAGATCGAGGTGCTGGAGATGTTCTGGTACGGCTGTCCGCATTGCTTCAGCTTCGAACCGCACATCAGCGAATGGAAGAAGAACAAGCCGGACGACGTGTACTTCCGGTACTTCCCCGGCGTGCTGAATCCCGGCTGGGTGCTGCATGCGCGCACGTTCTACGCCGCCGAGGCGATGGGCGTGCTCGATAAACTGCACGGCCCGCTGTTCCAGGCCATGCACGTCCAGGGTCGCCGCCTGTTCACCGAGGATGCGATCCTGCGTTTCGTCGAGCAGCAGGGCGTGGATCGCGAGAAATTCCGCGAAGCGATGCGTTCGATGGAGGTCCAGCTCAAGCTGACGCGCGCCACGCGCGTCGCCGAGCTGTACCAGAGCAGCGGCGTGCCGAGCGTGATCGTCAATGGCCGCTATCTGGTGGCACCCGGCATGTCCGGCGACTTCGACAACATGCTGCGCATCATCGACCATCTGGTCGAGAAAGAGCGCCGCGCCACCGCCGCCCGCTGACACGACCGGTCCGGCTGGAAATCCGCATACCCCGCCCCCATATGGGTAATCAACCGACGATCGGACGCCGGTTGATTACCCTCGAAATAGAGTAGAAAATCACAAAATCCCCAGCGACCGGGGCAGCCGCTCCGGAGTACCGTTTTGTCACACCAAGAACCCAAGCCGTTACACATGACACCGGCCGCCGACACCGCCCTGCCATCACAGCCCGCCCTGCCCACCGCGGGTGAGCGTCGGCACCTGCGCATCCTGAGCTACAACATCCAGGTCGGGATCGCCTCCGGCCGTTTCCATCACTACGTCACCAACAGTTGGAAGCATCTGCTGCCGTTCCCGGGCCGGCGTGGCAATCTCGATGCGATCGCGCGCTTCATCGCCGACTTCGATCTGGTCGGCCTGCAGGAACTCGATGCCGGCAGCCTGCGCAGCGAGTTCGTCAATCAGGCCGAATATCTGTCGCGGCAAAGCCAACTCCCGTACTGGTACAGCCAGACCAACCGCAACTTCGGCAAACTCGCCAAGCACAGTCTCGGCCTGCTGTCGCGCTTTCATCCCGACCATGTGATGGAACACCGTCTGCCGGGCGTCATCCCCGGCCGCGGCGCGCTGGAGGCGCACTTCGGAACCGGGCCGCAGGCGCTGGTGGTGATGCTGGTCCACCTGTCGCTCGGGCGCCGTGCGCGCGACATGCAGTTCGGCTACATCTCCGAGGTATTGAGCGAACACGAACACGTGATCGTGATGGGCGACATGAACTGCGGTTGCCACGAGGAAGACATCCGTCACCTGCTCAGCCGCACCCGCTTGCAGGAACCGTTCTGCCGCAGCAAGACCTATCCGAGTTGGCGACCGGTGCATGCCTTCGACCACATCCTGGTCACGCCGGGCATCGAGGTCGAGAAGGTGCACGCCTTCAATCTGAGCTACTCCGATCATCTGCCGGTAGGCATGGACGTCCATCTGCCGCCCGGCGTCGAATTGCGCCACGTCGGCGGCGCCCTGCACGATCAATCCCTGCCGTTCGTCGGCCCGCTGTCGGCATAAGGACGTCGACATCGCCATGAACGACGTCGCACCGGACGCCTGGAAACAACAGTATCTCGACGCCGTCGAGCATCATGAGTCGGAACTGCGGCGCTGGGGCGAAATCGAATCGCTGCTGCGACGGATCATCGGCCGGCTGTGTCTGGCGGCCAAAGGGCAGGATGCGCGACTCGACGACGAGTTGAAGCGACTGTCCGACAACGTGCGCAACGAAGCGAACGCCGCCGCGCTCGAGGACATCATCAAGGGCCTGTTCGAGGCCATCACCCACCTGGATCACCGTCAGACCGCGGACACCCGGACCGCCGCGACCACCGGCGATGCGGCGCTCACCGCACCACTGCTCGCCATCGTTGACCGTCTGGCATTGCCGGCCAGCGCCAGCGCCGAGTTCAACAGGTACAAGACCCTGCTCGCCAGCGGCGACATCGCCGACCCGGTCGGCGAGTTCGTGCGCCTGTTCAAACGCGCCTGCGCACCCACGCCGAGCGCCGCACCGCCGACCGCGGCGCCGGCAAACGACGGCGGCGGTCTGCTGGCGCGCCTGCTCAAACGCCCCGCCGCCGGCGTCGCCCCGAACGACGCGGCCGCGCCGCCGTCCGCGCGCGCACCGGTGGCGGAAATCCTGCTGCAATTGATCGAACGCATCCAGATCGCGCCCGAGATGCGCGACGAACTGGAACGCATCAAGGACGAACTCGAAACGCCGCTGGACGAGGCGGCGGTGGCGCGCATCCTGTGCCGCATCGCCGACCTCGTGAACGAGCAGCGCAACCGTCTGCAACGCGAGAAGGGCGAGATCGAACGCATCCTGCAACAGGTGACCGGACGCCTGGAGGAGATCGACGCCTATCTGCTCGACGAAGCGAGCGACCGGCAACAGGCGCAGGTGAGCGGCAGCGAACTCAATACCCAGGTGATCGGCGAAATGCATCGCCTGTCCAGTCACGTGCAGGAGGCCGCCGACCTCAGTCAGCTCAAGCAACAGGTACGCACGCGCCTGGATGCCATCAACGGCCACTTGCAGGCATTCCGCCAGCGCGAGGAAACGCGCGTCAAGACCGCCGACGAACGCATGGAACAGATGCGCAAGCGGGTCGAGGAACTGGAACGCGAGACCACCACGCTGCGCCACGGCATGGAACAGGAACGGCGCCAGGCGTTGATCGACGTCCTGACCGGCATTCCGAATCGCCTCGCCTACGAGGAACGCATGGATCATGAGTTCAAACGCTGGAAGCGCTTTCGCGCACCGTTGAGCCTGATGGTGTGGGACATCGACCACTTCAAGAACGTCAACGACACCTTCGGTCACAAGGCCGGCGACAAGGTGATCCGCACCATCGCGCAGGCCATCGGCGCACGCCTGCGCGAGACCGATTTCGTCGGCCGTTACGGTGGTGAGGAATTCGTGATGATCCTCGCCGGCACCGGCGCCGCCGAGGCGACGCGCATCGCCGACGCGATCCGCGAAGAGATCGCGCGGCTCGGCTTCCACTTCCGCAACCAGCCGGTATCCATTACCGCCTCCTGCGGCATCACCGAATTCCGCGAAGGCGACGAGCCGGACGCCGTGTTCGACCGCGCCGACCGCGCGCTCTACAAGGCCAAGGACCTCGGCCGCAACCGCTGCGTCGCGGCCTGACCCGCCGCGAATCCGCACTGCACGTCAGGTAGCGCTCGCGCGGTGTTCCGACCGTGTCCGCACGCATCCATGGTCGACCCGCGGCGCCATAGCCGTTAAGGTTGTCCCATGAACGCTCCCGACACCCCCATCGTCGTCTTCGGCGAGGTCTTGTTCGACTGCTTCCCGGACCGCAACGTGCTGGGCGGCGCGCCCTTCAACGTGGCCTGGAACCTGCGCGCACTCGGCGCCGACCCGCTGTTCATCGGCGCCGTCGGCGACGACGAACGCGGCCGCGAGGTACGCGCCGCCATGCGGTCGATCGGACTCGACGAGCGCGGCCTGCAAACCGATCCCGTCCATCCCACCGGCCAGGTCCAGGTGCACTTCGAGGATGGTGAACCGCAGTACGCCATCCTCGCGCAACAGGCCTATGACTTCATCGATGGCGAAGCGGCACTGACCGCGAGCGAAACGCTGGCCGGCGGCATCCTCTACCACGGCAGTCTCGCGCTGCGCGACGCGCAGTCGCGCAGCGCCCTCGAAGCACTGCGTGCGATACGGCCGTGGCGCATTTTCCTGGACGTCAACCTGCGTGCGCCCTGGTGGGACGGCGACGGCGTGCGGCGCCTGATGGATGCCGCCACCTGGGTCAAGCTCAACCGCGACGAACTGCATGTACTGGCCGGCGGCAGCGGCGACGACCAAACCCTCGCACGCGCGCTGGTCGGACGGCACGCGCTCGAAGCTGCCATCGTCACGCTCGGCGCCGATGGTGCCCTGCACGTCGCCGCCGACGGCAGCGTCCTGCGCATCGCCGCCCCCGAGCCGGCGCATTTTCGCGACCCGGTCGGTGCCGGCGACGCCTTCAGCGCCGTCGTGCTGCTCGGTCTTGCGCGCGGCTGGAATCCGCAACTCACGCTCGAACGCGCCGCCGCCTTCGCCGCCCGCATCTGCGGCCTGCGTGGCGCCACGACGGCCGACCCGGCGTTCTACGTGCCGGTACGCGAGGCGTGGTGACGGGGACTCGGAGGCATGCGCACTTCGCGTCAGATGTCAAACCAAGCGCGCATTCCCTTCCGCGTCGCAGGTTGATATTGAAGCGGCGACGAAATATCTTCACGCAAATGACACGAGATTTGACTCGCGGAGCCGCTGTCGGAGCAGTGATCGCCGCTTCAATATCCCAAAAATACGTTTGTTTGTTATTGATCCGGCGACAACGACGCAGACTGGAGGTCACCGATCCCATCCTTGGGGCCATGCGGTTGTTCAAACATTTTGTCGCCGGATCAATAACGTCGCGAAAACGGCTATGAATACATGACGCGATCCACGCGTCGACAAGAAGCAAATCAACGAATACTGATAGTGCTTTTCATTGCGTCACGCGCACTGCGCCACCCATAATCGACCGTCATGACCACCCTGCACGACAAATTCGGCCGCCGCATCGAATACGTCCGCCTCTCGGTCACGGACCAGTGCGACCTGCGCTGCGTCTACTGCATGCCGATGGGTTTCCACGATTTCGAGGAGCCCGAGCACTGGTTGAGCTTCGAGGAGATCGAGCGCGTGATGCGGGCCTTCGGCGCACTCGGCGTGCATCGTCTGCGCGTCACGGGGGGCGAGCCGCTGGTGCGCAGGAACCTGCCGGAACTCGTGTCGCGCCTGTCGGGCCTGCCCGGCATCGACGACATCTCGCTCTCCACCAACGCCACCCGCCTGCGCAAGCATGCGCATGAACTGCGCGAAGCCGGCGTCGCACGCATCAACGTGAGCCTGGATTCGCTGCGTCCGGAGGTGTTCAAGGCGATCACCCACGGCAAGCTCGAAAAGGTGCTGGACGGCCTGATGGCGGCGAAGGAAGTCGGCTTTGCGCCGATCAAGATCAACATGGTGGTGATGAAGGGCGTCAACGAAGGCGAGGTCGAGGACATGGTCCGCTTCTGCCTCGAACACGGCTTCACGCTGCGCTTCATCGAGACCATGCCGATGGGCGACACCGGCCGCGACGCGGTCGATCACTACGTCGACCTGCGCGACGTGCGCGCGCGTCTGGAAAGCCGCTTCGAACTGCTGCCGGGCGTGATGCCGGGCGGCGGTCCGGCGCGCTACATGAAGGTCGCCGGCACCGATCTCAACATCGGCTTCATCACACCCATCTCGCAGCACTTCTGCGAGACCTGCAACCGCGTGCGTCTGTCGGTCGACGGCACGATCTATACCTGCCTCGGCCAGGAACACAACCTGCCGCTGCGCCCGCTGCTGCGTGCCGGTTGCCGCGACGAGGAACTCACCCGCGCCATCCTCGAAGCCATCGACCTCAAGCCCGAACGCCACGAGTTCCGCGAAAAACCGGAAAAGATCCTGCGTTTCATGTCGATGACCGGCGGCTGACTTCAGAACAGGCTGTTCGTCGCCGCGTAGAACCGCGTCTGTCCCTCCGCGGGCGCCCATCCCAGATCGAAGCGCAGTTCGGTGCGCACGAACCAGCGCAGGTTGATGCGCAGCCCGACGCCGGTGCCGAACTTGAGTCCGCTCGAATCCGGCGTGTGCGGTTTGAACACCTGTCCGACGTCGACGAAACCCGCGGCACGGAAGGCCTGTTCACCGTACAGCGGGACGGAGTATTCGACGTTGGCCAGCGCGTAGCCATCACCCTTGAATGCACCGCCCGAATATCCGCGCAGGCTGTTGCCGCCGCCGAGCGAGAACGCGGCGTCGCCGAAGGCCGTGCGATCGACATAGCCCGTGCTCACCTGATAGTCGAGATTCTGCCCGGCACCGAGCGGTCGCCAGGCACGGTAGAACAGTTCGAGACGACGATGATCGACGTCGGCACCGACGTCGCGCAGACCGACGCGCAGCTCACCGCCGTACTCGACGCCATCGCGGGTCGCACCCAGGTCGTCGAAGTCGGTATACAACACGCCGAACAACCATTCGAGGTCCTTACCGGTCATCGTCGATGTCGTCGGGTCGAGCGGCGTGAATTCGCGATTCATCCATTCCACGCCGCCACGCAGGCGCCAGCCGCGGCTCGGCCCCTCATGCAGCAGCCAGCGCGTCATCGCCATGCGCAAGCCGAGCGTCTTCTCGTCGTAGGCATCCGGCAACACCTCGCCGACTCCGCCGTCCTGCCGGCCGGAGTCGTGGCGCAGGCCGAGATCGAGACCGAAGCGGCTGCCGATCAGGCGCGGCACCGACCAATCGACGCGCGTCTTGCGCAGCACGCCGTTGCCGTCATCCTCGTTCTCGTGCAACAGCTTCAACTGCTGATTGAGACCGAACAGGTTGTCGAAGCGCAGTTCCGCGCCATAACCGTAATCGCCGTCGGCACTGCGACGGATGCGCGGAATCGGCAGGATGTAGTACTTCTCGGTCAGCCGGAATTCCAGCACCTGCCCGAGCGCGGGGTCATCGACGAGCAGCGCCTCCACCTCCTTGAACAGACCGAGGTTGAGCAATGCCTGACGCGACGCCTCGATCCGGCCCGGATCGGCGACGTCGCCCTCGCGCAGAAGCAGTTCCTGGCGCAGGATCGACTCCTGCGTGACGTCGTTGCCGACGAAACGAAGCCGGTCGATGACGCGCGCCGCGTCGGCCGCGTCAGCCGTTCCGATCAGAACCGCGAGTCCGACCGACAAGACCCACGACACTCGCCCCATACATCCTCCGCAGCCACTGGCCGCCCCATTGATGGAAGATCAGACCGCCCAGCACCAGCGCCGTGCCATACCACACGTCGAGCGGCAGGTGTTCGTCATTGAAGGTACGCCCGATGAACAGCGCCAATACCGGCGTGATCAAGGTCACCAGCGCCATCGCGCCCGCGCTCAGGTGCTTGAGCGCATGATAGTAGAGCAGAAAGCCGAGCACCGATCCGAACACCGCGAGGTAGAGGATCGACAACGCCGTGCGCGGTGGCACTTCCAGGGGCAACTCCGCTCCGCTCGCCAGCCACACGGCGCCATAGAGCAGCACCGACACCAGCATGCCACCGGTCGAGATCGCGAGCGCCGGCAGGTCGGCGTGAAGGCGCTTCACCCACACCATGCTGAACGAATGCAGGAACACCGCCGCCAGGGCACCGACGAAACCCTTCCAGGCATCGTCGCCGAGCGCGAGGTCGGCGTGAAAGATCAGGACCAGACCGGCAAGCGAAATCACGATCCCGGTCAGGCGCGACGGCGTGAGTGACCGTTCCGCCAGCCACAGCGCCGCCACCACGCCAGTACTGATCGGCGTCAGCCCGAACAGTACCGCCACGAGTCCCGACGGAATGTATTGCGCACCCCAGTACACGCACAACATCGCGCCGAAGATGCCCGACGCCGCGGCGACGTAGGTATGCAGCGCACGGCGATGCAGCGGCAGTCGTTGGCGCAGCAGCCCGAGCAGGGCCATGCTCAGCAACGCGCCGATCGCCATGCGACCGGCGACGCCGAACAGAAAACCCGCACCCTCGCCGCTCCACTTGAGCGCGAGCGCGGTCGTCGACCAGATCAGGATCACGCCCACATAGGACGCCGCGACGTTCATCGTCGAATCTCCGTGCAGAAAAACAAAAAAGGCCACAGCGCGTTTGCGTCTGTGGCCTCTCGGGCAGGAACCGAAATGTGCTGGCTATGCGCCTTGCTACATCATCGATTCCCCGCACCGGGCACACAGACCCGCGCCCCGCGCCGACGACGCGGGAACAGCGGCTTGTGTACTCGATGCATGTTGATGGCGAACATGCTGACGATGGTCGCCGTTCCCAGGCGCGCGGTCAAGACTCCCATCCAACAAACACAGGAGGTCGAAACGAGAAGGCCTGGTGGGCGAGGCCGGATCTTGGTAACCGTCTTGAATTAAATAGACGATCGGTCCAATATTTGACGATGCCCATCGACCAGCCCATCCGGCGCCGCCGCGGGCGTCCGCCCAAGGACGCATCCGACCGCGATGACACGCGCGAGGCGCTGTTGCGCGCGGGTCTGGAGGTGTTGACGGAAAAGGGCTTCTCCGCCACCGGCATCGACGAAATCCTGCGGCGCGTGTCGGTACCGAAGGGCTCGTTCTACCACTACTTCGCGAGCAAGGAGGCGTTCGGCATCGAGCTCATCGACCGCTACGCCGCCTACTTCGCCCACAAGCTCGACTGCATCCTGAACGACGCATCCCGGCCGCCCCTGCAACGTCTGCGGGCCTTCGTCGCCGACGCGGCGGACAGCATGGCGCGACACAATTTCAGACGCGGCTGCCTGATCGGCAATCTCGGCCAGGAGATGGGCAGCCTGCCCGAACACTTCCGGGCGCGGCTCGCCGACGTGTTCGCCGACTGGCAGGTGCGCGTCGAACGCTGCCTGCTGGCGGCGCGGGATGCGGGCGCACTTTCCCCAACGGCGGATTGCCCGCAACTCGCCGCGGTGTTCTGGATCGGCTGGGAGGGTGCGGTGCTGCGCGCACGACTCGAACGGCGCGCGGAACCGCTCGTCGCATTCGGCGAATTCTTTCTGGATGCAATCGAGCAGTGAATCCCACGGACCACACACGACCACACATCCGATCACGACGGAGAACCCCATGTTCAAAGGCATCCTGATAGAAAAGGACGGCGACGATTACCGCGCCGCATTGAAAGACATCGACGAGGCGCTGTTGCCCGAGGGCGACGTCACGATCAACGTGGCGTACTCGACGCTCAACTACAAGGACGCCCTGGCGATCACCGGCAAGGCGCCGGTCGTGCGCCGCTTCCCCATGATCCCCGGCATCGATCTCGCGGGCACGGTCGAGACATCGGACAACCCCGACTACCGCGTGGGCGATGGCGTGATCCTGAACGGCTGGGGCGTCGGCGAGACGCACTGGGGCGGACTCGCGCAAAAGGCGCGCGTGAAGGGTGAATGGCTCGTTCCCCTGCCCGGTGCGTTTTCACCCCGGCAGGCGATGGCCATCGGCACGGCCGGTTACACCGCCATGCTGTGCGTGCTCGCGCTCGAACGCCACGGCATCACGCCACACAGCGGCGACATCCTCGTCACCGGCGCCGCGGGCGGCGTCGGCAGCATCGCCATCGCCATGCTCGCCCGACTGGGTTACCGCGTGGTCGCGGTCAGCGGCAGAACGCAGGAGGCCGATTATCTGAAGGACCTGGGCGCGGCCGAGATCCTCGATCGCGCGGAATTCGCGAGTCCCGGCAAACCGCTCGGCAAGGAACGCTGGGCCGGCGCGATCGACGTCGTCGGCAGCCACGTGCTCGCCAACGTCTGCGCCACCACCCGCTACGGCGGCACGGTCGCCGCCTGCGGACTCGCCGGCGGCATGGACTTCCCCGCCACCGTCGCGCCGTTCATCCTGCGCGGCGTGACGCTCGCCGGCGTCGACAGCGTGATGTGTCCGCGACCGGCGCGACTCGAGGCATGGGCACGCCTGGCGCGCGACCTCGATCCCGCCGTACTCGACGCGATATCGAGCGGCATCGGTCTCGGCGAAGTCATCGCATCGGCGCAGGCGCTGTTGCAGGGCAATATCCGCGGCCGGCTGGTCGTCGACGTGCAAGGGTGAGGCCGGCACGAAGCCCGGACCGGGCGATCCATCCGAACGTCTACGTCACGTCCGGCCCATCATCGGGGTATTGCGGCAATTCGTCACCGATCCGCAGCCAGTCGGCCTTGCTCTCGCACCAGATGTGATATTCGGGCCGCACCCGCGAACTGTCGTCGAGCGAGCAGATCGTGACGTCCACCGTTTTCGCGTCCGCGATCGCACGGAACGCGATCTGCGTGCCGCAACGCGGACAGAACTCCCGCTGCGAACGCTCGCTGGATCGATACACGGCGACGTCCCCGTGCGTATAGGCAAATCCGGCGACGTCAACGGTCAGCCACGCGATCGACGGCGCCCCGCTCGATCGCTGACACACCCGGCAATGGCAGAACCCGGCGTCGATCGGACGCTCCGTGATCACATAGCGGACATACCCGCACAGACATCCGCCGTCGTGTTCGCCATCTACCGGAACCGTTGCGTTCATGGTCTACAGCTTGCGGCCGTCGAAATGCTGCACGGCGAGGGCGGACAGATCGACGTCCTCCAGACAACGCGCATTCACCGCCACGGTCGCCTCGCCCGACGGCGCGACGCCCTGTCCGAACGGGTGTATGCCGCAATGGGGACAGAAGTGATGCTGGATGGTCTTCTCGCCGAAGGTGTAGGTGGCAAGATCATCCTCGGGCGTGAGCAGCCGGAAACTG
>JAQVJI010000207.1 GCA_028695255.1 Chromatiales bacterium
TGGCCGAGGTCGAGACCGCGGTCGGCGTGCTGTTTCGTGCGCTGGGCGGCGATGGCGGCTTGCAGGTCACCAGCGCCGAACAACAGAACAACCGCGCCCGGCGCGGCTGGCTGCAACGTCTGGCCGGCAGCCAGGAGAAGATCACGCTGGCCTGGCGCGATGATTGTTTTCTGCGCCTGCCGGGCCGCATCGACTGTCTGCCGGATCGCGCGCTCAATCGTGAGCTGTATCTCTGGCTGGCGGCCGTGGCGGTGGCATCGACGCGGCAGGACGAGGACTGGTTTACCGCCAATCAGCGGCGCGTGCAGGCGACCCTGCAACGGTTTCCAGGTCTGACGGCACGCTACCGGCGGCTGGTGGCGGCGCACGTCCAGACACGCCCCGCGCCGGATGGACTGCCCAAGGCGGAGGCGGCGGCCGAACGGGCCGTACGTGCGGCGCTCGATGAGCCAGGCAGTGTCGATCGCCTGCCGAGCGCGAGACGCCCGCCAGCCGCCGTTCCCTTGTGGCTGCATCCGCAACCGCCGGTTTCGGCCTCCTTCAAGGCCTCGGAACCCGACGATGCCGTCGACGGCGAGGGCAGCCGGCAACGCGAGGTCGATCATCTGCGGCGTCAGGCCGAACGCGTGCGTCCGCCCGAGTCCGATCGCGGTCTGGTCACGGTGCGCATGGAGAACATCTTCACCTGGGGCGAATACGTCAACGTCGATCGCGGCAGCGAGGACGAGGAGGACATGGACCGGGCCGAGGCGATCGCCCGCGATCTCGACCGGCTGGCGGTGAGCCGTGACAATCGCCGCGCGGCGGCGACGCTCAAGTTCGACCTCGATCTGCCGGCCGAAGCCGAGGACGATCTGGTCATCGGCGAGGGCATACGGCTGCCCGAATGGGACTGGAAGCGCCAATGTCTGGTGCCGGACCACTGCCGCATCGTGCCGATGCTCGCCGCCGATGCCCGACCGCAGCCCCTGCCGGAGCGCTTGCAGCGGCTGGCGCGACGCCTGCGACACCAATTCCAGGCGCTGGCGCCGGCGCGCGTGTGGCAACGTGGCCAACCCGACGGCCAGGAGATCGACATCGACGCCTATCTGCGCTTCGCGGCCGATCGCCGCGCCGGCGGTGCGACCGGCGGTGACGCGCTGTATCGCGAGGTGCAGAGCGGCGCGCGCGATCTGGCGGGTCTGCTGATGGCCGATCTGTCGTTGTCCACCGACACCTGGATCGACAATGAACAGCGCGTGATCGACGTCATTCGCGACAGCTTGCTGCTGTTCGGCGAGGCACTCGATGCCACCGGCGACCGTTTCGGTATCTATGGCTTCTCCTCGCGCAAGCGCGATCCGGTGCGGGTGCATACCCTCAAGGGCTTCGACGAACGATATGGCGGCCTGGTGCGGGGCCGCATCCAGGCCATCAAGCCCGGCTATTACACGCGCATGGGCGCCGCAATCCGCCACGCCACCACCCTGCTCGCCGAACAACCGGCGAACCGTCGCCTGCTGTTGCTGCTGACCGACGGCAAGCCCAACGATCTGGACCAGTACGAGGGGCGTTACGGCATCGAGGACACCCGTCAGGCGGTGGTGGCCGCGCGCCGGCTCGGCCTGCAACCGTTCTGCGTCACCATCGACGCGCGGGCGAACGATTATCTGCCGCATCTGTTCGGCAGCAACGGCTATGTGGTGATCCGCCGGCCCGCCGACCTGCCGAAGGAACTCCCGCTGCTGTATGCCCGTCTCACGGCCTGAGGCCGGACCGATAGGTCAGGCGCTCACGACCATTCATCGCGAACCCGTCTGATTGTCGGGTTGCATTCGGGTCTGCTGGCATATAATCAGTAGTGACGATCCAATCCATCCAGCCTCGCCTTCATCCGGCGAAGCATTTTCAGAAGGGGTGAACCCATGGCCACCATCGAGACGTCGACGCCGATCAACAGCTACAGCAACACGCAGGCGCTCGGCAATTCCGGCAACACCAACCGGCCGTCGACCCCGGTCGAAGAAGAAGGCCGTGGCTCCGCCACGACGCAGAATACGGCCGACACGGCTACCATCAGCAACGAGGCACAGGAGCGGCTGCGCAGCGAACAGACGCCGACCGCCTCCCAGCCGGATGGCGTCCGGGGTGCGAGCGAATCCACCGACATGGGCCTGACGGGCAGTTCGTCCATCGCGTGACGATAGTCTGATCCCGTCCGCGCCATGGCCCTACTAATGCGATTCGTGAGGGATGCCAGGATGTCCGATTGCCGCCAGGCGGCAGGAGGTGGGTCATGATTTCCGGTACGCAGGGCGCCAGTTCGGCGGTATTCGAGCAGGTACAGAAGCAACAGGCGTTACGCGAGGCGGAACAGGCCGAACAGCGCGCGCAACGACTCCAGGCCGAGAGCAACAAGGCGCGCGCCGAGGCCGATCAGGCCGAAAACAAGGCGCGCGGTCTCGAAGTCGAGTCTTCGCAGGCGCAGAGTCAGGCCGACAGCGTTCGCCGTGGCGTTGCGGCGGGCGACGCACTGAGTCAGGTCGATACGCAGATCTCCGAACTGCGCGGACAGATCGCGGAGATTGGGACGCCGGCGCCGGCCGAGACGCCGTCGGCCGGTCCGACCGTCAACGTCGAAGGGCAGACGATCGGGACCACGATCAGCGTCACGGCCTGAGATCGATCGAATCCGCACACGAAAAAGCCGCCTGTGGGCGGCTTTTTCGTGTGCGTCGCGCGCGCCCGTCGACGATCACCGCAACAAGACTTGCAGGTCCTCGGCAATCTTCTGCGGCGGGTGCGCGAAGGGCATGTAGAGGCGCACACGTCCCTGCGGATCGAACACGTAGCTCCCGGCCGAATGATCGACCAGATAGTCCTCGCCGTGCGGCTGACGGTGGTAAAACACCTTGAATTCCTTCGCCGCCTCCGCCACCGCCTCGGGCGTGCCGTGCAGACCAAGGAACGAGGGATGGAACGAGGGCACGTAACCGGCCAGCAGTTCCGGCGTATCGCGTTCGGGGTCGATGGTCACGAACAACACCTGCACCCGCTCGGCCTCGGCCGGCGTCATTGCATCGAGTGCCAGTGCGAAATCGGCCAGCGTGGTCGGGCAGACGTCGGGACAATGGGTGTAGCCGAAGGCGATCGCGACGGCCTTGCCGCGGAAATCGGCCAGACTGCGCTCGCGACCGGTGTGATCCTGAAGCCGGAAGTCGCGTGCGAAATCGGCGCCCGTGATGTCGGTGGCGTGGAAGCTGACCGGAGCCGGTTTCCGGTCGGCCCCGTCGCAGCCGGCCACGAGCAGCGCGAGCAGAAGCATGAGGAATGACAGCCTAGACACGCGGCAACCCATGCATGCGCAGGTTCGGAACACGATCGGTCTCCCAGAGATCCGCCGCCGCCAGTCGCAGGTTGAGCGCGACCATCAAGGCCAGCAGCAGCGCCGCGCCGGCGTTGTGCATCACGGCCAGCGGCAGCGGCAGGAAGAACGCGACGTTGGCGATGCCGAGACTGACCTGCACCAGCAGCATGCCGAGCACCGCGACCGCCAGCCCGCGCAGGGCCGGCGTGCGCAGCAACGCCAGACCGATGCCACCGACCACGAAGAACACGATCACCGCACCGACGCGATGCGTCCAGTGGATGGCGGTGAGGGCCGCCAGCGGCAGCATCTCGCCGTCCGGCGTCATGCCGAGTTCACGGTGCAGATGAAAACCCAGGCGGAAGTCCATCGGCGGTATCCACTCGCCCTGGCACATCGGCAGATCGGGGCAGGCCAGTGCCGCGTAGTTCGAACTGACCCAGCCGCCGAGCACGATCTGCATGGCGACCAGCAACAGGCCGAACGCGGCCCAGCGCCGTAACGGATGACGCGGTCGTTCCGGCATGAAATGCGTTCGCGACTGCCGCAGGGCGAGCCAGACCAGCAGGGCGAAGGTGCTCATGCCGCCGAGCAGATGTGCGGTCACGATGAAAGGCTTGAGCAGCAGCGTGACCGTCCACATGCCGAGCAGCGCCTGGAAGATCACGAGTCCGAGCAGGCCGGTCGGCAGGGCAGGGGATTGCGCGAGTGTCCGCCGCTGCCGCCAGGCGACGATGGCGATGGCGAGGATGGCGAGTCCCAGCGTGCCGGCGAAATAGCGGTGCACCATCTCCTTCCATGCCTTGGGCAGGCTCACGGGTCCGCCCGGCTGCGCCATGTGCGCCTCGTCGATGAGATCCTTGGCGTGCAGCGGCGTGAGCTTGCCATAGCAGCCCGGCCAGTCGGGGCAGCCGAGACCCGCGTCCGACAGCCGCACGTAGGCGCCGAGCACGACGACGCAGAAGGTCAGTACGACGGTAGCCCAGATGAGTGTCCGATAGCGCGTATGCATGTCCGACCGGTCAGAGGATGCGCAGCAGTGCGTTGTCGACCAGCAGGGCAGCGAACAATGCGGTCAGATAGACGATGGAATAGCGGAAGGTGGCGCGTGCGCGGGCGTCGCTGTAGTTGCGATACAGGCCGACGGCGCGATACACGAATCCGGCGTCGAGCAGCAGCGCGGCAGTGAGATACAGCCAGCCGCTCATGCCGACTGCGAACGGCGCGAGACTCGCCGCGCTCAGGATGATGGTGTAGAG
>JAQVJI010000208.1 GCA_028695255.1 Chromatiales bacterium
CCCAAGCGCAAGACCATCGGCATCCGCGTGCCCGATCACCCGATCGTGCAGGCGCTGCTCGCAGTCGAAAACGAACCCTTGATGAGCACCACCGTGCAACTGCCGGGCGACGAACACCCGCTCGCCGATCCCTTCGAGATGGCCGAACGCCTGCGCGGCCGCGTCGATCTGGTGGTGGACGGCGGCGCCTGCGGCATCGAAACCACCACCGTCATCGATCTCGTGGGCGAGGTGCCCGAGGTGCTGCGCCGCGGCAAGGGGCCGGTCGACTGGCTGGTCTCATAGGGCAGTTGCAGCGTTCGATTCGCGGGTCCAAGCCCCGCGAGGTCTCCTTTCATTCATGCTCCCAAGGCTTTTTCTCCTGCCCGGCAACATCGCGGCTTCCATGCATGAGCGCGAGTACGAGCACCCGCTCGGTCTCCAGTCGGTACATCACGCGATAGCCCTGCACGATGATCTCCCGCAGGGCGGGGTCTTCTGCCTCTGGAATCATCCGCCCACTTTCCGGAAACTCCTTGAGCCGCCGTGTGGCCAGCACCACTTTCTCACCGAAGCGCCGGGCATAAAAGGCCGAGTCGCGGCTGATGTGGCGCACGAGGTCATCAAGATCGTCGCGCGCCAGATTCGACCATTCAACGCGCATCGTTCAGATAGCGCCTTTCCATTTCTTCCTGCGAGGTCACCTTGTCTTCCGCTGCCACCTGGAGCGCTCGCTCCAGCTTCTGGCGTACGTAGAGGGCGTGCATGGCATCGTCGAAGGTTGCCTGCTCGGGCAGGTGTTCGGCGATATCGTGGACGATTTGCTTGACGGTTTGCATGACGAATGCCCTTGATGAAACTGGTTGATCCCGGTTGGCTCAACATCGCAAAGTTTATTACAACCGAACGCATCATCCGCACGCGCCTGTCGCGGATGACGCCCCGGAGGTCCCGCCCGTTGATATGATCCCGGAAAGTCCATTAGGAGACGTGCCCTCGCTTGATCCTTGAATCCACAAGGCATTTTCCTCAGTTGGCAATACGGCCCGGTATTGCGCTCCTTCGGAAAATGCCTTGTGAATCCAAATCTCGGCGCGATCATCACGCCTCCTAATGGACTTTCCGGGATGATCCCGCGACAACGCGCGGACTGGCGACGACGATTTCCGGCCCGGAGACCACGGTGCACGTTCAGCATTGTGTCGCCGGACCAATAGCCGGTCGCCGGGCCAATAACCGGCGGACCACTGTAACCCATTGAATTGTGGTGAATGATATCTGCCTTTGGCTTTCCGGACAGGCCCCCGCAGGCTGCCGTATAATCGCCCCCCTATGGAACAAGTCATACAGACCATCGCCATCTGGGCGTTGCCGGTGCTGCTTGCCATCACGCTGCATGAGGTTTCCCACGGCTGGGTCGCCCGCATGCTCGGCGACCCGACGGCCCAGATGCTGGGCCGGCTGACGCTCAACCCGTTCAAGCACATCGACCCGATCGGCACCATCGCGGTACCGCTCGGCCTCGTCATGTTGAGCGTGCTGACCTCGGGGCCGATGTTCGTGTTCGGCTGGGCCAAGCCGGTGCCCGTCAACGTGCGCAACCTGCACCGGCCGCAGCGCGACATGGCGCTGGTGGCGGCCGCCGGGCCATTGTCGAATCTGGCGATGGCGCTCGGCTGGGCGCTGCTGCTCAAGCTGTCGCTGTTGGTGCGCGAATCGGGCATCGCCGGCGTGGACTGGGTGGTCGTTCCGCTCGCCTACATGGGCATGGCGGGCATCGCCATCAACATCCTGCTGATGGTGCTCAATCTGCTGCCGGTGCCGCCGCTCGACGGCGGACGCGTGCTGTCGGGCCTGGTATCGCCGCGGCTGTCGTCGATGCTCGATCGCATCGAGCCCTATGGCCTGATCATCATGGTGGTATTGCTGGTCACGGGCCTGCTCGGCGCCATCCTGTGGCCGTTCTACGAGTTCTTCGTCAGGCTGATCCACGGTCTGTTCGCATTGCCCTTCTGACATCCGATCGAGGAGTTCCCTTGAGTTCCGTACCCCTTCAGCACCAGCGCGTCCTTTCCGGCATGCGGCCCACCGGCCGTCTGCATCTCGGTCATTATCATGGCGTGCTCAAGAACTGGATCGAATTGCAGCACAGCTACGAATGCCTGTTCTTCGTCGCCGACTGGCACGCGCTGACCACGCACTACGAAAACCCGCAGGTGATCGCCGAAAGCGTGTGGGACATGGTGGTCGACTGGCTGGCCGCCGGCGTCAGTCCCGGTGCGGCGAAGATCTTCATCCAGTCGCGCGTGCCCGAACATGCGGAGCTGCATCTGCTGCTGTCCATGATCACGCCGCTCGGCTGGCTGGAGCGCGTACCGACGTACAAGGATCAGCAGGAAAGGCTGAAGGAGATGGACCTGTCGACCTACGGCTTCCTCGGCTATCCGCTGCTGCAGAGCGCCGACATCCTGATCTACAAGGCCGGCCTGGTGCCGGTGGGCGAGGATCAGGTGGCGCATCTCGAAGTTACGCGCGAGATCGCGCGCCGCTTCAATCACCTGTACGGCCGCGAGCCCGGTTTCGAGGAGAAGGCCGAGGCCGCCATCGACAAGATGGGCAAGAAGAACGCCAGGCTCTACCGCGACCTGCGCCGGCGCTATCAGGAACAGGGTGAACAGGAAGCGATCGACATCGCACGTGCATTGCTCGAAGACCAGCAGAACATCTCGCTCGGCGACCGCGAGCGCCTGTTCGGCTATCTCGAAGGCGCCGGCAAGATCATCCTGCCCGAGCCGCAGCCCTTGCTGACCGCCGCTTCGAAAATGCCCGGCCTGGACGGACAGAAGATGTCCAAGTCCTACGACAACACCATCGCGCTGCGTGAGGACCCGGCGGTGGTGGAGAAGAAGATCCGCACCATGCCGACCGACCCCGCGCGCGTGCGCCGCACCGATGCGGGCGATCCGGACAAGTGCCCGGTGTGGAAGCTGCACGAGGTGTATTCGAACGACGAGGTGAAGCAGTGGGTGCAGACCGGCTGCCGCTCGGCGGGCATCGGCTGCATCGAGTGCAAGCAGCCCGTGATCGACGCCGTGCTGGCGGAGCTGAAACCGATCCAGGAACGCGCGCACGAATATGAATCCGATGCCAATGCCGTGCGCGCGGTAGTCAACGAGGGCTGCGAGGCCGCGCGCGATCTGGCGCGCGAGACGCTCGATGAAGTGCGCCGCGTGATGGGACTGTCCTACCGATGAACGACGCGAACGGCGAACCGTCCGCGCAGACCCCGCGCGGGATCGAGGGACGGCAGGAGGAAATGCCGTTCGCGATCGTGCGCGGCGAACCGCTGACGACGCCGCCGAAGGATCTCTACATCCCGCCGGATGCGCTGGAGATCTTTCTCGAAGCCTTCGAGGGGCCGCTCGACCTGCTGCTGTATCTGATCAAGCGCCAGAACCTCGATGTGCTCGACATCCCGATCGCCGAGATCACGCGCCAGTACATGAGCTACATCGAGCTCATGAAGGACATGCGTCTGGAACTGGCGGCGGAATACCTGGTGATGGCCGCGATGCTGGCCGAGATCAAGTCGCGCATGCTGCTGCCGCGCCCGGCCGAGGCGGCGGACGAGGAAGACCCGCGCGCCGAACTCGTGCGCCGGTTACAGGAGTACGAACGCTTCAAGCAGGCGGCGGAAGACATGGAGACCCTGCCGCGCGTCGGTCGCGACGTGTTTCCGGTGGCGGTGCAGCCGCCGGATATCCAGCGCAGCAAGCCGCAGCCCGAGGTCGCGCTCAAGGAACTGCTGCTGGCCTTCCGCGAGGTGCTGATGCGCGCCGACATGTTCACGCATCACCACATCCAGCGCGAACCGCTGTCGGTGCGCGAGCGCATGACCATCGTGCTCGGCGTGCTGAACGAAAAGCGCTTCGCCGAGTTCACCGGCCTGTTCACGCCCGAGGAAGGACGGCGCGGCGTGGTGGTCACGCTGCTCGCGATCCTGGAGCTGGTGAAGGGCCATCTGGTGGAGCTGGTACAGGCCGAAGCCTTCGCGCCGCTGTACGTGCGGCTGGCGGGGGCGGCCGAGGCCGACGCGCCGACACCACCGGATGCGGACATGCAAACTGATTTCGATTGAATGAGAACACCATGGACAACGACAGACTCAAACGCATCCTCGAAGCGGCCCTGATGGCCGCCGACCGTCCGTTGCCGCTGGAACAACTCGAAAAGCTGTTCGGAGAGGGCGAAGTACCGTCGCGCAATGCGCTCAAGGAGGCGCTGGAAGCGCTCGCCGCCGACTGCGAGGGGCGTGCCTTCGAGGTCAGGGAGGTGGCGAGCGGTTATCGCATGCAGGTGCGGCAGGACTACGACCAGTGGGTGTTGCGGTTGTGGGATGAGAAACCGCCGCGCTATTCGCGCGCCTTCCTGGAAACGCTGGCGCTGATCGCCTACCGACAGCCCATCACGCGCGCCGAGATCGAGGATATCCGCGGCGTGGCGGTGAGCCAGCACATCGTCAAGACCCTGAGCGAGCGCGAATGGATCCGCGTCGTCGGCCACAAGGAGGTTCCCGGCCGTCCGGCATTGCTCGGCACGACGCGCCAGTTTCTCGACTATTTCAA
>JAQVJI010000209.1 GCA_028695255.1 Chromatiales bacterium
CAGGCGTCGATCTCGCGCGCGACGAAGGCGCGTTTGACGAGTCCGACGCCGTGTTCGCCGGAGATCGTGCCGCCGAGGCCGAGCACGAGGGTGAAGACCTCGTCCAGGCAGTGCTCCGCGGCGGCCATCTGACGCGGATCGTCGGGGTCGACCAGCAGGTTGACGTGGATGTTGCCGTTGCCGGCGTGGCCGAAGTTGACGATGGTGATGCCGTGTTTGTCTGACAGCGTTTGCAGGCCGCCGATCAGTGCCGGCATGTGCGAGACGGGTACGACCACGTCCTCGTTGATTTTTTTCGGCGCGACATTGCGCAGGGCGGGGGAGAGCGCCTTGCGCGTGGCCCACAGAGCCTTGACCTCGTCGGCGCTGCGCGCGAGCACGACGTCGAGGCAACCGTCGACGCGCGCGGTTTTCGCCACGGCTTCGGCGGCATGGTCGACGCAGGATTCGGGGCCGTCGACCTCGATCATGAGCAGGGCGCCGGCGTCGCGCGGCAGCGGCGCGGGTGCGCGGTCGCGGATCATCTCGATCGCCTTGCCGTCCATGAATTCCAGTGCGCAGGGCGTCACGGGCTGCGCCATGATGGCGGCGACCGCGCGCGCGGCGGCGTCCATGTCGCGGTAGGCGGCCTGCAAGGTGCGTTTGGCCTCAGGGAGTGGCGTGAGCTTGAGCGTGGCCTCGGTGATGACGGCGAGTGTGCCCTCGGAGCCGATGATCAGGCGCGTGAGGTCGTAGCCGACCACGCCCTTGGTGGTGCGTACGCCGGTGTGCAGGGTCTCGCCGCTGCCGGTGACCGCGGTGAGCCCGAGCGTGTTGTCGCGCGGCGTACCGTACTTGACGGCGCGCGGGCCGGCCGAGTTGTAGGCGAGATTGCCGCCGATGCTGCAATAGGCGCTGCTGGTGGGGTCGGGCGGCCAGAAGAAGCCGTGCCGGCCGGCCGCTTCCTGCACCGCCTGGTTGGTGGCGCCGGGCTGCACGCGCAGCAGGCGGTTGTCGGGATCGACCTCGAGGATGCGGTCCATGCGTTCGAGCGCCAGCACCACGCCGCCCTGCACGGGCACGCTGGCGCCGGTGGTGCCGGTGCCGCGGCCGCGCGCGACCAGCGGTGTGCGATGGCGGTTGCAGGCAGCGACGACCGCGCATACCTGTTCGTGCTCGGTGGCGAAGACCACGGCCTCGGGCAGCGCGTGCTGGCGCGAGTTGTCGTAGCCGTAGGGCCAGCAGTCGCCGGCCTCGGTCAGCAGTTGCGCCGGTCCGACGGCATCGGCGAGTTCGCGCAGCAGGTCTGGGTTCATCGTGGCGGTATGGGATGGCGCTGGATGCGGGCGGGAAAACAGGTTGGCACAGAGCGCGCCCGGTGTGAACTCCATGTCCGCTGCGGCAAGGGGCGCCGTCCGGTCTACCAGGCGTCGGCCTCGAAGGCGTTGCGGATCCACTCCAGGCGGCCCTGGCCATCGACGGTCACGACGTCGAAACGCGCATTGCGTTGTTTCGCGCAGGCCTGGAGATAGTGGCGGGCCGCGACCAGCAGGCGCCGCCGCTTGTGGCCGTCGATGCTTTCCAGCGCGCCGCCGAAACGCTGGTGGCGGCGCATGCGGACTTCGACGAAGACGAGCGTGCGGCCGTCTTCCATCACGAGATCGATCTCGCCGCCGCGGCAGCGGTAGTTGGTGGTCAGCAGGCGCAGGCCGTGGCCGGTCAGGTGTGCGCAGGCGTCCTGTTCGGCCTGTTGGCCGCGCTGGTGGCGGCCGCCGTCGCGTCGTGTCGGACCTTCCCTGTCCATCGTCCGGTGCGTCCTCTCAGAGCGGATCGTCCTTCACCGGTTCGGCGAGGGCCTCGCGGTTTTGCAGCACGCGCGGCACGCCGCGCACGAAGCGCGCGCAGGCGAGTTCGCGATGGACGCGACTGTGGTCGTCGAGGCCGAGCCGGCCGGTGAGGCCGGACAGGCGTTCGACCGGGTTCTGGTCCAGGCGCGGCAGCATCGGGATCATCTGATAGGCGTCCATGCCGAGCGCCACCAGCCGCGGCAGTTGACGGCTGCTGCGCGACAGCAGGGGTTCGATCTGGCGCTTGAGTTCCGGGCGTGGATTGACGCCGTCCAACAGCCAGGGCATGTCGCAGAACACCAGGCCGTCGAGGTCGGCGTCGGCGCGGGCGTCGGGCAGGCCGGTGTAGACGTGCGAGGTGGCGAGCACCGGCAGATCGGTGGCGTGATGGAAACGCAGTTGCGGCAGCAGCAGGCGCGCCTGGCGCGGCGAGGCGGCGACGAACACGAAGTCGGCATCGGGGCGACGCCTGGGTTCGAACTGGAGTTCGCGCCCGATCGTCGATTGCAGTTGCCGATGACGGTTGCGGCTCTCGTTCAATTGCAGGGCGCGGCTGATCGGCGCGCCGTGGTCCGCTGCCTGGCCGTCGAAGTATTCGATCGCGAGCACCTGCCCGCCGAGCATTTCGAAACGCTCGCGGAAGCTGCGCGCCAGCCGCAATCCCCACTCACCCTCGGGCGCCAGTACGACGGCCCCGAAGTAGCCCTCGGTGGCCGCGAGTTCTGCCACCCGCCGGCTCTCGTCCTCGGGGCTCAGACCGAACTGATAGAACTGCGGCGGCGGTGGGCCGATCTCGTCGGCGGTGTTGAGGCCGAGCACGGCCACGTCCGTCTGCGGCTCGGCGGCGATGTACGCAAGCTGGGTCTTGTCGAGCGGACCGACGATCGTCCCGGCGCCGTCGGCGAGTGCGCGCCGATAAGCGGCGAGCCCGTCCTGCACCGACTCGCCGGCGTCGTAGACGTTCAGCATGGGACGGCTGCCGGGTTCGGTCTCGATGTAATAGGCGCCGAGCATGCCTTCCAGGATCGCGTTGCCGACGTCGGCGAAGCGGCCGGACAACGGCAGCAGCACGGCGATGTGGCGCGGGAAGCGCTGGTAGTCCTGCCACTGGCTGCGCAGCGTCGTGACGTATTCGGGATAGGCCGGGTGGTTCGGATAGCGCGCGCGCCAGGCCGTCAGGCGATCCTCCAGCAGCGCCAGCTTGGGCGGCGTGCTGTTGGCGACGTAGGCGAGATCGATCCAGCCGCGGCTCAGGGCCGAACTCGCCTGCAGCGACCACAGCGCCAGTTCGGCCGCGTCCACCTTGCGCAGGGCTTCCCAGACCTGGCGCCGGTTGGCGTCGATGGCGTCCCGCGTCGGTTGCAGACGTTCCAACTGGATGCGTTGCTCGATGCTCGCGAGGCCCTGCCCGCCGGCGACCTGGGCATCGAAGCGGGTCTGTTCGATCGCCAGTGCCAGCGGGTGCGACAGGCCCTCGGTCTGCGGCGGCAACCGGGTCAGCGCGGCCGCCGGCTGACCCTCCAGCAGTGCCAGGCGCGAGGCGAGGAGCGCCTTGCGGGCGGTACCTTCGCGGTCGAGGGTCTGGTCGTCGACGCGGTTGAGATACTGCCGGGCCTGTTGCAGCGTGCCCGGCGTCAGCGTGAGTTCGACCGCCCGCAATTGCAGTTGCTCGCGCTGCGGGCTCTGCGCGCGTTCCGCCATGCGCATGTAGATCGCCGCCGCGCCCGGGCGATCGCCCCGACGCAGCAGCACTTCCGCCTGTTCCTCGCGCACCATCGGTTCGTCGGCCATGCGCAGCGCCGGGCCGCAGCCGCCGAGACTGGCCATGGACAGGAGGATCAATGCCGAGGCGATGCCGGCGTTTCGGATGCGGGACATTGGGCTGGCGTGCTGTGCGTGTAGTATGGCGGGTCCTTGATTGAAGCCAGTATCTGGAGCGGGGTGGATCGTGTCAATCGAAGCGGCGACGTTATACGTGGTGGCCACGCCGATCGGCAATCTGGGCGACTGGACCGCGCGCGCGCGCGAGGTCGTCGCGGCGGTCGACGTGGTGGCCGCCGAGGATACCCGCCACACGGCCGCGCTGCTGGCGCATTTCGGCATTCGCGCGCAACTGCTCAGCCTGCACGAGCACAACGAGGAGGCGCGCATCCATACGTTGCTGGAGCGTCTTCGGGGCGGCGCATCGGTCGCGCTGGTGTCCGACGCCGGCACGCCGCTGATCAGCGATCCGGGCTACCGGCTGGTGGCCGCCGTGCGCGCCGCCGGGCTCAGGGTGACGCCGGTGCCGGGGCCGAGCGCCCTGACCGCTGCGCTGTCGGTGTGCGGCCTGCCGACCGATCGCTTCGTATTCGAGGGATTTCTGCCGGCCCGGTCGGCCTCGCGACGCGAACGTCTGACCGCGATCGCAGGCGAAACGCGCACCTTGGTCTTCTACGAATCCGCCCACCGCATCCACGACAGCCTGCACGACATGGCCGAGGTGTTCGGTCCGGCGCGCGAGGCGGTGGTCGCGCGCGAACTGACCAAGACCTTCGAGGAGATCGCCGCCGACCGCCTAGGTGGTCTGCTGAACTGGATCGTCGGCAACGAGTACCGTCAGAAGGGCGAGTTCGTGGTGCTGGTGCATGGCGCCGAGCCGGTTGAGCGCGAACTGCTCGATGATCGCGATCTGCGAACGCTGACGACGTTGGCGGCCGAACTGCCGCTCAAACAGGCGGTGCGGCTGGCGACCGCCATCACCGGCCGGCCGAAGAACCTGTTGTA
>JAQVJI010000032.1 GCA_028695255.1 Chromatiales bacterium
CGGTGGCGACGCAGTGCGGTGCCGAGGCCTTGGGCGTGGTGCTGTCCGGCATGGGCTGCGACGGCGCGCGCGGTCTGCTGGCGATGCACGAGGCCGGCGCGGCCACACTGGTGCAGGACGAGGCGAGTTCGGTGGTCTTCGGCATGCCGGGTGCGGCACTCGCGCGCGGTGCGGCCGCGGAGGCACTGGCGCCCGAGACGATCGCCGACCGCATCCGGCAACTGGTCGGCACGCTGCCGGACCGGGTGACGGCATGAAGGAACTGGCCGACACGTTCTGGCAGGCGTTTCTGGACGAGCAGGCGCTGCGGCTGGCGCGGGCGCGCGTCGACATCGACGGCGCCTCGGATACGCTGTTCGATGATGCGCAGGCGGCTGCCTATGACCGCCTGCATCAGGAGTTCGACACGCTGCACGGCGCGGCGCGCGCGGTGGACTGCCATTGCATGGAGGGCTTGTATCGCTGCCTGGCCGGCCTGGCGCGCGCGCTGCGCAGGGCTGGATCGCCACTGTCTGCGGCGTGGCGCGAACCGTTCCTGCAAGGCGTGGCGGTGGGCGAACGCTGCCGCAAGCGGCCGCAATGCACGGTGGACGAACATTGCATGAACGCCAAACGACTGACGAACACGATCCGGCAGGCGATGCAGTCCCTGCCCGACGATGCCCGCGAGGAGGACGACGCATGACGAAGATTCTGGTGGTGGACGACAGCGCGACATCCCGCCTGCTGTTGCGCGCGCACATGCCGAAGACCGGCGACTACCAGGTGGTGGAGGCGTCCGATCTCGACGGCGCGCTCGCGCAGGCGCGGGAGCACCGGCCGGCGCTGGTGTTTCTGGATTACAACATGCCGGGCAGGAACGGGGCCGAGATTGCGCGCGAACTGCGTGCGGCCGGCATCGATGCCGTGCTGTACCTGCTCACTGCCAACACCCAGCAGGGCGTGATCAACGCGGCGCTGGAGGCCGGGATTCAGGGCGTGCTGGAAAAGCCCATCACGGCCGACAAGCTGGCGCAGGTGCTGAGGGACGCCGGGCTATGAACCTGTCTGAGCTGCAGCGCGATGCGCTGGGCGAGATGGCCAATATCGGTGCCAGCCGCGCGGCCAAGCAGTTGTCGCTGCTGCTGGACGATCACATCGACATCAACGTGCCGCGGGTGGAGCTGATCACCTTGCCGGAACTCGGCCGTCGTCTCGCCGAACAGGGCGTGAACAGCATCGCCTGCGTGTATCAGGACCTCGAAGGCGCGCTCAACGGGCAGGTGTTCCTGGTATTCCACGACCAGGACAGCCGCTCGCTGGTGCATGCGCTGATCGGCGATGCCGAGGTGTCGTCGCAGATCCTGCTGCGCGAGTACGAGCACGAGGCGATCACCGAGGTCGGCAACATCATCATCTCCACCTTCGCCGCCATGATGGCCGATCTGCTGGTGACCGACCTGCGGCTCGGCCTGCCGCATTACTCCGAGGGCGAGGCGGACATCCTGCTCGCCGCGCTGCCGAGCGACGTGCATCCGGAGACGACGGTGGTGATCGTGGTGCAGACCGTGCTCACGGCCGCCAACCGCAACGTCTCGGGTGCGCTGATGGTGGTGCTCAAGGTCCATTCCGCCGAGGCCCTGCTGGAACGGCTGGATGCGATGATCCGGAATCTGCAAGGCAACGCATGAACGATTCGCCGCTCGATTTCCGCGTCATCTGCGATCAGTTGCCGATCGGCGTGTTCGTGCTCGATCGCGAGCTGCGCGTGCGCTACTGGAACGAGTGGCTGGGCGACAAGACCGGCGTCGGCGCCGAGCGCGCGCTCGGCCACAGGCTGGAGGAATTGTTCGACAATCTGCGGCTGGACCGCTTCCATTGGGCGGCCGAGCAGTGCATTCGCTATCACATCCCGCATCTGCTGTCGCAGACGCTCAATCGCTATCTGCTGCCGGTGCAGATGTCGGTGGCCGACCGTCACGGCCTGCCGATGATGCAGCAGAAGGTGAGCGTGCTGCCGATCCAGGACCGCCACGGCGAATCGCAGGCGCTGGTGATCGTGCAGGACGTGACCGAGAGCGTGGTGCGCTCGTCGGCGATGGCCGAGATGGTGCAGAAACTGCGCGAGGTGAGCCTGCGCGATCCGCTCACCGATCTGTTCAATCGCCGCTTCATGTGGGAATGGCTGGAGCAGCAGGTCAGGGAGTCGGCCCGCTATCACCGCTTTCTGGGTTGTCTGATGCTCGACATCGACCGCTTCAAGCAATTGAACGACAACTACGGCCATCAGCGCGGCGACGACATCCTGCGCAAGTTCGCCGAGGTGGTGCAGGACACGCTGCGCGACGCCGACATCCTGATCCGCTACGGTGGCGAGGAATTCGCGGCCTTCCTGCCCAACACTACGCTCGACCAGGCGCTCGCCAGTGCGACGCGCATCCTCGACATGGTGCGCGGCACCGGCATGGCCGGTTTCCGCCCCGGCGAGGTGACGTGCAGCATCGGCGCATCGGTGTTCGATCCGATGGCGCCGGTGAGCGCGCAGGAACTGATCGAACTGGCCGACCGCCAGTTGTACGAGGCCAAGAACGGCGGCCGTGACCAGGTGCGGCCGTTACCACGCGTTTCCACGCATTCCAACTGAATTCCCGACCGACAGGACAGGAACCCATGCGCATCCTCGACGACCTGAAGCTCGGACGAAAACTGCTGTTGATGCTGGCGTTGCCGCTGATCGGCGTGCTGTGGCTGTCGGTCACCGCCACCGTCATGCGCTATCAGGCCTTCGACGAAGCCGGGCGTTTCAGCCGCGCCACGTCGCTCGCGGTGGCGATCGTCGATCTGGCACGGGCGGTTCAGGACGCGCGGCAAACGGGCGACGTCGCCGCATCGGCGTCCGCATGGCAGGCGCTGGAAAGCGCCCGTGCCCGGGCACGACCCACAGGCCTCGATGCCGAATTGCCGGCGTTGTTCGAGGCCCTGTCGCAACATCGGTCGGAGGCGCGCGACGGCGCGATGCTGGATGCCGTCGACGCCTTGCTCGCGCGTCTGCAATTGCAGGGCGACAGCGCCGCCGATGCCGCCGCGCTCGCCGCATTGGCCGAACTGACGCGCCTGCGCGGACACGTCGTGGTCGAAGGTGCCGTGCTCGGCATGGACGCCCGGCTCGCGCGTCTGCGGCATCTGACCGGTGCGCAGCTCAGCGCGTCGCTGTTGGATGAACTGGCGCAGGGCCTGCGCGGAGGCGAACTCGCCAGTGCGCTGGCGACGATCGACGCGGCGCAACGCATGCTGGCCGACGGCATGCTGGCCGACGCACAGGCGCGCCGGCAACGCGAATCCGGCCTGCTGTTGCTGATGCTCGTGCTGGTGGTCGGCGGCATCGGCATCACGCTCTGGCTCGCGCTCGCGTTCACGGGCGGCATCAGCCGCCGCGTCGGTGAAGTGCGCGCGGCGCTGGCCGATTTCTCGAACGGTCATCACGAACGGCGCATCAAGGCCGGCGGCAACGACGAGATCGGCGACATCGGGGAGTCGTTCAATCGCATGGCGCGCCAGACCCAGGAGGCACTCGAAGCCGAACGCCTGCGCCATGCAAGGGAGCAGAGCGAGGCGCAGCGTTTCCGGCAGGCGCTGGACGAGGTGAACGCGGTCCTGAGCCGCATCGCCTTCGGCGATCTGCGCCATACGCTGAACGTGTCGTCGGGGGCCGGGCTGGAGTCGCTGGAGCACCACGTCAACCTCATGGTGGGCGGTTTGCGCGCGCTCACGCACGAAATGATCGAGGCGACGGGGCACATCTCCGTCAGCGTGTCCGAACTCCAGAGCAACGCCTCGGATCAGGCCGCCGCCGCCGTGCAGCAGGCCAGCGCCGCCAACGAGACGACCACCACGCTGGAAGAGATTCGCATCATCTCGACCCAGATGCGCGACAAGGCGCAGCGGCTCGGCGGCACCGCCGACCGCGCGCTGGCGGAAAGCGAGGAGGGGCGCGAGCTCATCGCCGATTCCGTCGCGGGCATGGGACTGATCCGCGATCGCGTCGAGCGCATCGGCACGCGCGTGAATGCGCTATCCGATCAGGCGGCGCGTATCGAGTCCATCAACGCGGCGGTCGCCAACCTGGCACGGCAGTCGCGCATGCTGGCCGTCAACGCCGCCGTCGAGGCGGCCAAGGCCGGTGCGGCCGGGCGCGGTTTTGCGGTGGTCGCGCGCGAGGTGAAAAGTCTGGCCGAGCAGTCGGCGCAGGAAACGCTGCGCGTCGATCGCGCATTGCGCGAGACGCGGCAGATGATCGGCGACGTCGTGCACGCGGTGGAGCAGGGCGCGATCGAGATCGTGCAGGCGCTGCAATCGGTGGAAGGCATTCGCGGCGCCCTGTCCAGTCTGAGCGAGGTCGCGCACGACACTGCCATCGGCAGCAAACAGATCGTCTCGTCGGTGCAGCAGGTCAGTACCGGCGTCGATCAACTCGCGGTGGCAGTGGCCGAGATCGGCCAGGCGACGCGGCAGTTCACCGAGACCTCGCGCCGGATGGAGAACGCCGCTCGTGATCTGGGCGGCATCGTCGCCACGCTGCGCGATCATGCGGGCGTGTACGACGTCTGAGAGGGTGTTTACAAAATGAACCGTACCGGACTGCGTCACCCGCCATACGCACCCTTTCCGGCTCCGGCATGTCCGACCACCGTCGGTACGCCTTTTCGCCCGGCCGTTGCGCGCTGAACTCCGATCCGGGTTCGACGAGGCCGGGCGAGTGACTTTCTTTGCTTGTCCAAAGAAAGTCACCAAAGAAAGGACACCCCACGGGACCGCCCTTCGGGCAAGCCATGGCCTGACCTGCTCCGGTCGGGCCGTTCCGACGCGACTTCCTGTCGCGGCGGAACTGAATGGGCCATCCATGGCCCATTCGCCCGGCCTCCACAGGCCATGGTCCCAAGGGGCGTGATCCTTCGTTCAGCCTGGGCAGTCGGCTGGAAGCGGTGATGGTTTTGTAATCACCCTCTGAGGGCGGGTCGCGAACACGCCATACCCTGCTAGCCCGGTTCATCCGAGTAGAAGCAGTAGCGCCCGCGCCCGCCTTCCTTGGCGGCATACATGGCGGTGTCGGCGTTGCGCAGGAGGTCGGAGACGTTGTCGCCGTCGTCCGGATAGAGCGCGATGCCAATACTGCCACCGGTGAAGATGCGTGTACCGGAGGGCAGGACGACGGCCTCGGCCAGCCGGCCCAGCAGTTCCTCGGCCAGTCTTGCCGCATCGGCCCGGCTGGGGCAGGGTTCGATCAATACGGTGAACTCGTCGCCGCTGCGGCGTGACACGGTGTCGGACTTGCGTACGCGCGCGGCGATGCGGCTGCCAACCTCCCGCAACAGAAGGTCCCCGGCCTCGTGTCCGAGCGAGTCGTTGACGTTCTTGAAACGATCGAGGTCGATGAACAGGATCGCGAAGCGTCCGCCGCTGCGTATCGCGCGACTCACCGCCCGTTCCACCCGTTCCTCGAACAGCATGCGATTGACCAGCCCCGTCAGCGGATCGAAGTAGGCGAGCTGGCGCAGTTCCATCTCGGTCTGCTTGATGCTCGTGATGTCGGAGAACACCGAGACGTAGCCGCTGATGTTGCCGTCGCTGCCGGGTACGGCACTGATGGCCGCCCATTGCGGGTAGATCTCGCCGTCCTTCTTGCGGTTCCACATCTCGCCCTGCCAGCGGCCCTCGTCGGTGATGTCCGCCCACATGGCGCGGTAATACGCCTGATCGTGACGGCCCGAGGCGAGCAGGCTCGGGTTGCGGCCGAGCACTTCGCCGGGCGCGTAGCCGGTGATGCGCGAGAAGGCCGGGTTGACGGCGACGATGTGGTTGTCGCGATCGGTCACGATCACCGCCTCGGCGAGGTTGGAAAACACCGTCGCCGCGGTGCGCAGTTCGGTTTCCATGCGGCGCCGGTCGGTGATGTCGCGGAAGCTCAACACGACGCCGTCGGGAGACGCACCGGGTTGCGGATGAATCGGTTCGGCGTTGATCGCGAGCCAGCGCAGCTCGCCGTCCGGCCGGTGGACGCCGGTGACGACGTCGCGTTGCGGCTCGCCGGTCATCAACGCGCGCACGGCCGGAAATTCATCCGGGCGCAGGTCGTGGCCGTCCTCGTGCACCGGGCGCCAGGATACCGATACGTCGAGCACGCGACCGACCATCCGCTGTGGATCGATGTCGAGGATCGCGCTCGCGGCCGGGTTGACGTAGGCGATGCGTTTTTGCGCGTCCACCAGCACGACGCCTTCCGCCATCGCCTGCAACAATTGTCGTTGCCTCCGTTCCTTGGCCGACAGTTCGGCGGTCTTCTGACGTATGCGTTCCTCCAGGCCGAGGTTGATGCGGTCGTAGGCCTCGATCGCATGACGCAGCGTGCGCGACAGCACGCCGATCTCGTCGCGGCTCGGATCGTCGGGGATCTCGCCACGGCGACCCTTGGCGATTTCGCCGCAGGCGTCGGCGAGCACGTTCAGCCGTCGCGTGACGCGGGCGGCGATGTAACGTGCGACCAGCCAGACGGCGATGCCGAGCACCAGCGCCAGCACGAGATAGACACCGACCAGCGTCAGTACCGGTCCGAGCCAGTGGCGGCTGGTCGAGTAGTATGAAAGCGACAGCAACTCCGCTTGCGGATGATTCGGTAGCTGGATCGGAAAGCGCACCGGGTATTTGATGTCACCGGCTTCGGCCGGCATGCGTGCCAGTTCGCTTTCGATCTCGCCGTCCTGGTGCAGCAGCGCAATGCCGTGATGCTCCGCGATGCCAACGGTGGCGGTGCGGAAGGTCACATGCAGGTCGATGCTTGCGACCAGGACGCCGATCGCCTCTTCGGTATACGGGAAGATCACCGGGAATCCGGCCAGCAGGGTCGGATGGCCGTTGCTCGCGATGCGGAACCGCGGTGACGCGCCGCCGAGCACGTCGTGGGCGAAGGCGCTCAGCACCGACGCGTCGACGTCGTCGGGGGCGAGTCCGGCGACCGGCCGCGCACGGTAATCCAGCAGCAGGATGCGCTCGCCGGATTCGATGTTGTCACGGCCGGTGAGGTAGGGTTGCAGATAGGCATCGCGGCCGAAGGAATCGGTGAGCGCGGTCCAGATGAGCGAACTGTTCGCAAGCCGCTCGACGCCGGCGATTTCGTTGGCGAGGTCGCTCGTCATGCGTGCGCCGATGATGCGCACGGCGTCGTTGTGCAGATGGCGTTCTTCGCTCGGGATCTGCAACAGCGTGATGGCGAGCGAGCTGCCGCCGATGGCCAGCACCACCAGCATGGTGAGGGCGAAGGCGGCCTGTTGAATCCTGTTGGTGAGTGTCGGGTCGTTCCCCTGACCCGAGGCTTGCGAAAGGTTCAATGGCGGGCGTCGTCGTCGCCGTCCCTTGCCGGGCGATCGATCGGGATCAGCACGCCATCGGCCGAGTAACGCGCGAAGAACGGTGCTTCGGCCGACAGGGCATCGTGCCGCTCGGGCGTGAACGGACGTTCGTAGCGACGTACCAGACCTTCATACGGGCCGAGGCGCTCCATCGCATCGCGCACGGCGCGGCGATCCGTGCTGCCGGCCCGATCGATGGCACGGGCCAGCAGATGCGTCAGGTCGTAGGCGTGCGCGACGCCGACCGGGCTCGGCACCTGTTCGGCCGATGCGATGCCATAGCGCTCACGCAGTGCGGTGAGCACGCGCCGGGCGACGGGCGTGTCGCGGCCGATGAAGCTGAAGGTCTGGATGACGGCGAAGTCGACCGCCTGCAGGGCCGCGCCCGTGGTCTCGAACATGCGTCCGCCGGTCACGCCCCAGTGGCTGACGATCGGCAGGCGTTCGCTTTCCGGCAGTGCGGCGATCTCCCGCACCAGGATCGAGCCCTCGGTCTCGTTGGCGACCAGGATCAGCACTTCGGCGCCGTCCGCGCGCAAGGCCTGGTAGGGCGTCATGAAGGTCTTGTCGCCCCAGTTGTACCAATGCCGGCCGACGATGCGCACGCCGGCGGCGTCGGCCGAGCGCTGCATGGCCGCCAGGTTGCTGCGGCCCCAGGCGGTGTTCGGCAGCAGCAGGCCGACGCGCGTCGCGCCGTGTTGCCGTCTGGCGAAGTTCAGCATCGCGGGCGCCGCCCAGGCGTCCTTCAGCGACAGCCGGAAGCTGTAGCCCGGACGATAGTCGTGATCGGTGATCGGATCGGCCGAGCCCCAGGGATCGAGCAGCAGCAGGCCGAGCTCGTGCGCCACCGGCAGCACTTCGATGTAGATCGGACTGAACTTGCCGCCGAACACGCCGACCAGATCCGGCAGCGCCGCCAGTTCGCGGAAGTTGTCGACGCCCATCGCGGTGATGGAGCGATTGTCGCGCGTCACCAGTTGCAGGGGCCGCCCGTCGAGCACGCCGCCCTGCGCATTGATCTCGGCGATGGCGATCTCGATGCCCTGCTGGACCGCCTGGGCCGAGGTGCTGGTGCGATGACCGAACTCGGCATCGAGGCCGATCAGGACGGGCGGTTTCTCAGCACCGGCACTACTCGCCAGGATGAGGGCGAACACGAACAGCAGGGCGGTGAGCGGCAGGCGCAGAAAGGGCATCGGAGATACTCGCGGACGGCTACGGAACGGGTTGTGAACTATATAACAGCGTTCCGAATTCGGCACGCCGGTTTCGCAATGAGAAACCCCACTGCGGAGGTACATAGTCCTGTTCATTCAGGTCGACGGCTGCGACCACTTCCGGATCATGGATCGATCCGCTGCCAACGTGTCGGCAAGCCAATCGGCAAGGCCGACTTTCCGTCATGCGGGCGTACCCGTACACTCGCGCCCCATCCCGCCTGAATCGAAGGATGTCCGAGTCATGCGAAGCCTCTTGCTGCGCGTCCTCTTGATTGTCTGGCTGCCGCTCGTCTGGACCGCCTCCGCCGCCGCTGCCGACTTCACGCTGCGTCTGAGTCATCAATTGCCGCCCGCGCATCACGTGGCGCGGATACTCGATGGCTTCGCGGCGGACGTCGCACGCGAGACCAGCGGGCGCGTCGAAGTGCAGATCTTCGGCGCCGAACAGTTGTTCCGCGCCGGTCAGAATCACGCCGCGGTGGCGCGCGGCCAGATCGAGGCGGCGGTGGTCACCAACTTCCAGTGGGGCGCGACCATCCCGGAGATGAACGTCCTGTCGCTGCCGTATTTCATGACCGATCTCGAACGCCTCGAACGTTTCCCCGGCTCGCCGCCCGCGCACCTGCGCGAACGCAAGCTGGCACAGAAGGGCGTACGCAACATCGCCTGGCTGTACACGACTCGTCAGAGCATCTTCACCTCCGGCCGGCGTCCGCTGCACGGGCTGGAGGACTTTCGCGGCATCAAGCTGCGCGGGGTGTCGCGGCTGATCGACGAGTCGCTGGTGGCGGTCGATGCCGCGCCCGTGACCATGCCGGGTTCGGAGGTGTATCAGGCACTCCAGACCGGCGTCATCGACGCCGGCCTGACCGACGTCGCCGCGGCCTACAGCCGGCGTTATTACGAGGTACAGAAGTACGGCACGGTGACGCCGTTCTTCGCCGTGTATTTCCATCTGTTCGTCAATCCGCGCTGGTGGGACGGCCTGCCGGCCGGACTGCGGGCCGGCATCGAGCGCGCGGCGGCAAAGGCCGAGCGCGCGGTGATTCCGGCGACCGAGCAGGCGGCGGCCGAGGCGATACGCCGGTTGGCGGAGCAGGGCATGGTCCTGCACGTGCAGGAAGCGGACGAGGTTCGGGCCTGGAAGGCCGCGATGCAGCCGCCGGCGATGGCGGCCTTTCTGCGTCTCGGTGCCGATGCGCGCGAACTGGTCGAGCTGATCGACGCACCATGAGGTCGCGTCTGAAACGTCTGGCCGACGGCTTCGATCGCCTGGTCGCCTGGATCTGCGGCGCGGCGACGGCGCTGGCCGCGCTGGCCCTGCTTGCCACGCTCGGCATGATCGGTCATGCGGTGGCGATGCGTTACGTCTTCGGCCGGCCGCAGGTGTGGGTCGACGACCTGGTCGGCTTTCTGCTGGTGGCGATGGTGATGCTGGCCGCGGCCGACGTGATGCGTCGCGGCGAGCACATCGGCGTCGACCTGCTCACGCAGCGTCTCGGCCGCGGCTGGCGGCGCGTCGTTGCCGTGTGGGCTGCGGTCGCCGTGCTGGTGACGGCGCTGTTCCTCGTGATCGAGGGTTGGCAGACGGCGGCCTTCTCGCGCGAGCTCGGCCTCATGACCTACGGCCAGATCGAAATCCCGCTGCATTACGTGCAATGGCTGCTGCCGCTCGGCGGCGCGCTGCTGTGGTTGGCCGCGCTCGCGGTGCTGCTGCGCCTGCTGTTCGGCGATGCGGCCGACGGGGACGATGCATGAGCTTCCTGCTGCTCCTGTGCGGCGTGCTGCTCCTGCTGCTCACCGGCCTGCCGGTGTTCGCCGGCCTCGCCTTGTTCGGCGGCGCGCTGCTGTTCGTCGTGCAGGGCGATCTCGGCGCGCTCGGCGAGGTGGTGTTCGGCGAACTCAACCGCTATCTGTTGGTCGCCATCCCGCTGTTCGCGCTGATGGCGCACATCATGATCCGCGGCCGTCTGGTCGACGATCTCTATCACGCCGCCCACACTTTTACGCGCCACCTGCCGGGCGGCATCGGTATCGCGACCGTCGCCGCCTGCACGCTGTTCGCGGCGGTGTCCGGTTCGAGCGTCGCCACCGCGCTCACCATCGGCGCGGTGGCGATCCCGCAGATGATCCATTACGGCTACAGCCCGCGCATGGCCTACGGCCTCGTCGCGGCCGGCGGCACGCTCGGCATCCTGATTCCGCCGTCGAGTCCGATGGTGCTGTACGGCGTCGTCACCGAGACCTCGATCGGCGCACTGTTCATGGCCGGTCTGTTGCCCGGTCTCATGATCGCCGCACTGTTCGCGCTCTGGTGCCTGTTCGATGCGCGCCGCAACGGCCGTCTGCGCGTCGAACCGCGCGCGGACTGGCATGAGCGCATGCGGGCGGCGCGGCGCGCCGTGTGGGTGCTCGGTCTGCCGTTGCTGGTGCTGGGCGGCATGTATCTGGGCGTCTTCACGGCCACCGAAGCGGCCGGCATCGGCGCGCTGGCGGCGCTGCTGATCGCGGTCGTCGCCTATCGCCCGTTCGGTTGGCGCGCGCTGTGGGCCGCGGCGACCGACGCCAGCCGCACGACGGCGATGCTGTTCATGATCCTCGCCGGTGCCAGCGTGTTCGGCCATGTGCTGGCCAAGCTGCGCGTGCCGCAGGAAGTGGTCGCGCTGGTGACGGCCCTCGATCTCGGCGCGGGCGGCTTCCTGCTCGCCGCCATGCTGCTGATCCTGATCCTCGGCATGTTCCTCGATACCATCGCGATCATCCTCGTCACCACGCCGGTGCTGCTGCCGGTGATGGCGCAGCTCGGCATTCATCCGGTGTGGTACGGCGTGCTGCTCATGATCAACCTCGAACTCGCGCTCATCACGCCGCCGGTCGGCATGAACCTGTTCGCGATCAAGGGCATCGACGTGGATGGGATCGGCAGGGCGCCGATGGGCGAGATCGTGCGCGGCGTGCTGCCCTACGTGTTGCTGCTCGCGCTCGCGTTGCTGCTGGTGTTCGCCGTGCCGCAGCTCGCGCTGTGGCTGCCGGGCACGCGATTCGGCTGAGGAGGATCGACGACATGAGAGTGTGGCCGCCGGCACTCGGGATCTGGCTGCTGCTGCCCGTGACGGCGATGGTGCCGCTGCTGCATCAACACCCTGCTAGAGCCGTGCAAGCCACGTTGCCGCCGGCTCGGGCCGGCCGTAGAAATAGCCCTGGCGGATCACGCCGTCGCGATTCCTGAAGAACTCGACGTGTTCGTCACGCTCGACGCCTTCGGCCACCACCTTGAGCGACATCCGCTCGGCCACGGCGAGGATGGTGTCGATCAACGTCGCATCGCTGGGGTCCTGCGGCGCGTCGAGGACGAAGGACCTGTCGATCTTGATCTCGTGGATCGGCAGGCGCTTGAGGTAATTGAGCGACGAGTAACCGGTGCCGAAGTCGTCGACCGAGAACTGGATGCCGATGTCGGCCAGTGCGTTCATTTTGGTGCCGACGTCGGAGACGTTCTCGATCAGCAGGCCCTCGGTGATTTCCAGTGTGATGCGCCGTGGATCGGCGCCCGTGGCATGCAGGGTGTCGATGATCCAGGACACGAATCCAGGCTGCCGGAAGTGCCGCGGACTGATGTTGACCGACAGCCGCAGCGGCCGGTTTGCGAGGGTGGCGTCGACGAGCAGGCGGCATGTCGCGGTAAAGACCCAGACCCCGATGTCGATGATGAGATCGCTGTCCTCGGCGATCGGGATGAAGCTCGCCGGTGCGACCAGGCCGAGTTTCGGGTGCTGCCAGCGAACCAGCGCCTCCGCCCCGACGACCGTCCCGTCGGCCTCCACCTGCGCTTGCAGGAACAGCCGCAGTTCGTCGTTCGTGATGGCGTTGCGCAGATCGTGTTCGATGTTGAAGCGATACTCCACGTCGGCGGACATCGGTGCCTCGAAGAACACGCTCTGGTTGCCGCCGCGCCGTTTGGCCTGATGCAGGGCGGTGTCGGCACGCCGCAGGACGTCGCCGACGGTGTCGTCGCTGTCCGGCCGGAACAACGTGGCGCCGATGGCGGCGGTGATGGCGATGCTCTCGTGCCCGATCGCGAGCGGCTGTCGAATCGAAGCGAGCAGTCGTTCGGCGAGATCCGCGATCTCCTTCATCAGGGCTGCGGGATCGCCCGTTCGCCGCAGCACGACGATCGAGAACTCGTCGCCACCCGCGCGGGCCAGCAGGTCTTCGTCTTGCAGCAATGCCCGGATGCGATCGTTCAATACCAGCAACAGCGCGTCGCCGCTGGTGTGGCCGCGGGCATCGTTCACGGTCTTGAAGCGGTCGAGATTGACGAGCAGCAATATGCCGGTCTGCCGCGACTCGGCGGGTTCGGCCAGAAGGCGTTCGAGGTGCTCCATCAGACAGGTCCGGTTGGGCAGGCCGGTCAGCGGATCGAAATAGGCCAGCTCGTGCAGACGCGCGCGTGAGCGCTGCTGCTCTTCGTAATCCTGGAACAGCAGGCCGATCGCCATGGTCGTCAACGGATAGGCCAGCATGAAGTACGGCCCCAGGCGGCGGATGATCTCCAGGCCCGCGTCGCCCGGCAGAAACAGGAACAGCACCAGCATGACCACATGCACCAGCAGGCCGAGGCCATACAGTTGCAGAATGCTCAAGCGACCGCCCGCATTGCGGCGGTAGTAGTGAAAACCCGTGCCGATGGCGGCCGAGGCGATGATGACCGAGACACCGACGATCGCCCCCGGGCCGCCGAGCCAGATACGGTACGCCGCTGCCATGGTCGCGCTGATCAGGGCCATCAGCGGACCGCCGACCAGACCGGAGACGGCGAGAATGACCGAACGGCCGTCGAAGATGAGGCCGGGCGCCATGACGATCGGCGCCACCATCGCGAGCACGGCGGCGAGCCCGAACAGGATGCCGAAGATGACGTGAGTCGTGGTGGGCTGAAGAGGCAGACGCGAAATGACGACTTGATAAAGCGCGGCGAGGGCGATCAGCAGCGCGATATTGAATGCCAAATCGTGTAGTTCGTTCATCGGGTGCGGGTTTGACTGGCTCAGCGATGAGTCGTCGAAGCGTCGCTCAGGGGGCAGGGCCGCTGCGGGACCCGGATGGTCCACACTCTACTACATCCATTGGGTCGTCGCGGGAAGGCCGGCGTCGAGGGCTTCGATCCCGACGATGCCTGGCCGGAACGCCAAGCCGCCGTCGCCACGTTGCGCGGCATGGTGCGCCGAATGAACACGAAGTACCCGCGAGAGTGGGGTCGGTGGGGGATGGAATCGGGCCGGCTGCTTACAGGGTGCCTGCACGGCTTCCGACGGGAAGTCACGGGTTGCGTGCAAGTGCTGGAGGAAGATGGTGGGCGGTGCAGGGTTCGAACCTGCGACCCCTGCCGTGTGAAGGCAGTGCTCTACCGCTGAGCTAACCGCCCGCCGAGACGGGAAGCGCGTATTCTAGGGCGGGTTCATCGGAGCGTCAATTTCGGATTGACGCCCGCCCGCCATATTCCGATTTGCAGTCTTCCGACGCTTTTTGCTAACCTTCCGCGCTTCCTGCGGCTGGTCCGGCGCGCTTCTCGCCGACCGGAACCGCCGCACGGCATGCAAACCGGGATATGAAATCCCGGTGCACGTCCCGGAGAGATGGCCGAGCGGTTGAAGGCGCACGCCTGGAAAGTGTGTATACGGTAACCCCGTATCGAGGGTTCGAATCCCTCTCTCTCCGCCAAATTCAAGCACCGTTCCCACAGGGATTCGAACTCTCGATGATCGAACAGATCGGGTTCGACCATCGCGCCGGGAGCGCGATGGAACGCGCGCAAGCGCGGCCCCGCAAGGGGCATCGGGCAGGAAGCCCGATGTAATCCCTCTCTCTCCGCCAAATTCAAGCACCGTTCCCACAGGGATTCGAACTCTCGATGATCGACGAATCGGGTTCGATCATCTTTCTTCGTAGCCCGCATGCAGCGCCAGCGGAATGCGGGGTACTCCTGCGTCGTCGCAAAACCCGCTATATTCCCGCCATAACGTCACTCACGATGTAAACCAGCGAGCGAACGAACATGGCATCGAAACTTCCGGGCCCGCGTCGGCCGGCGGGCGGCAACATCAACAGCGAGCGGCTGGATGCGGTGGTCGCCAACGCGCAGCGCGCGGCGGTGTCGCGCATGCAGGGTTATCGCGAGCAATCGCTGCGCATGCATCCGCATGTCTGCGCACGCTGCGGGCGCGAGTTCACGGCGGCGAACCTGCCTGAGCTCACGGTCCATCACAAGGACCACAATCACGACAACAATCCGCCGGACGGCAGCAACTGGGAGAACCTGTGTCTGTACTGCCACGACTGGGAGCACCAGAAGTATTCCCACATGGTGCAGGGTGCGGAGGCGGGCTTCGGCGTGACCGGCGGCGCCAAGGCGAAGCCCGGGCCGGCGACCTTCAATCCCTTTGCCGGCCTGAAGGATGCACTGAAAAAGGAATGATGCACGCTACGGCGTGATGGATTCCGGTTCGCAGGCGAACAGTTCGACCATCTCTCCTTCTTCCCGCATCGGCGGCAACAGCGTCGACAGCGTTCTGCAGCGTCCTTCCCAGCACAGCCGGTAGTCGGCGGTGAAATCCGAACGCGTCAGTCGCAGGCGTTCGAGCGCCGGCAGCACCGGTCGCCAGCGCCAGACCTCGCCGTCGAACACCGCGTCCTCCGCCGGTTCCATGCCGGCGCCGGTGCCGCGCACGCGTGCCTCGACCAGTCGCAGGCGTTTTCCTTCGATCGCATAGTCCTCTTCCCATGCGATGCGTTCCACCGAGTGCATCCAGGCCAGCGTGAATTGCTGTGTCGGCAGGACGGCCAGCACGATGCCGAGCGCGCCGGCGAGACAGATACCGCTCATGTGCCGCGTTCGCGCGTCCGCATGCCGCGCACGCGCCACAGGTGCCAGAACAGGAACAGCGCGCAGATCGCGAAGCCGATGCCGTCGGTGACCGGCAGGGCCACCACCAGGCTGAAGGCGCCGGCCGCCGCGACCAGACGTTCGGGCCAGTTCAGGCGTGCGAACAGGAAGCCGATCGCCGCCGCGCCCCAGAGCGCGATCGCGAGCAGGGCCTTGAACACGATGAAGGCGATGGCGACGGGATCGTCGCTTTGCAGCATCAGCGCCGGCGAGTAGACGGCCATGAACGGGATGACGAAACCGGCGATGGCGATGCGCAGGCAGTTGACGCCGATCCTGAGCGCCGGTGCGCGTGCGATCGGCGAGGCGGCGAAGGCGGCGAGCGCCACCGGCGGCGTGAGATCGGCCATGATGCCGAAATAGAACACGAACATGTGCGAGACGATCAGCGGCACGCCGAGTTCGAGCAGGGCGGGGCCGGCAATCGAGCTGGTGATGATGTAGTTCGGGATGGTCGGGATGCCCATGCCGAGTACGAGACAGACCAGCATCGTCAGGAACAGCGACAGGAACAGGCTGTGCGCTGCCAGGGCGATGATGCTGCTGGCCAGGCTGCTGGCGAGACCCGTGAGCGTGAGGGTGCCGATGATGGTGCCGACGATGGCGCAGGCGACGCCGACGCCGACCGCCGACTTGGCGCCTTCGACCAGACCCATGTACATCACGTGCAGGGTCTCGCGGCCGCCCTTGAGCCACAGGCACAGACCCGAGAGCAGGGCGATCACCATCAGTACCGGTACGATGCCGTAGTCGAAGAAGCTCGCGCTCACGATGCCGATGACGATCCAGAACGCGATGCGCATGCCGAGCGCGCCGAAGCGGCTGCCGACGGTGAAGCCGAGGATCAGCACGGCGGTGAAGGCGAGCGCCGCCATGCCGGCGAACATCGGCGTGTAGCCGGCGAGGATCAGATAGACCAGGATCACCAGCGGCAGCAGCAGGTGACCGCGCTGGCGCAGCGCGGCGAGTGCACTCGGGCATTCGTCGTCGGACAGACCGCTCAGTTTCAGGCGTCCGGCTTCGAGGTGCACGATCCACAGCACGGTCGCGAAGTAGAGCAGGGCCGGCACGATCGCCGCCTTGACCACCGCGACGTAGGGCAGGTCGAGCGTTTCGGCCATGATGAAGGCCACTGCGCCCATCACCGGCGGCAGGATCTGCCCGCCCATGCTGGCGGTGGCCTCGACCGCGCCCGCGAAGGCCGGCTGGTAGCCGTAGCGCTTCATGAGCGGGATGGTGAACTGGCCGGTGGTGACCACGTTGGCCACGCCCGAGCCGTTGATGCTGCCCATCAGGGCCGACGACACCACCGATACCTTGGCCGCGCCGCCGCGCGAACGCCCGACCATGCCGAGCGCGATGTCGGTGAACAGACGCGACACGCCGGCCTGTTCGAGGAAGGCGCCGAACAGGATGAACAGGAAGATGTAGGTGGCCGAGACCAGGGTCGGGATGCCGAAGATGCCCTCGGTGCCGAGGAACATCTGGCTCACCACCTGATCGTAGCCGTAGCCGCGATGCATCAGCACGTCGGGCAGATACTCGCCGAACAGCGCATAGGCCACGAACAGCGCGCAGATGATCGGCAGCGCGAGGCCCATGATGCGCCGCGCCGCTTCGAACACCAGCAGCACCATGACGGTGCCGACGACCAGATCGGTGGTGGTCGGGTCGCCCGAGCGCTGCAACAGCTCGACCTCGAAGATCCAGTGATACAGGCTCAGTCCGAAGGCGCCGAAGGCCAGCAGCCAGTCGTACCAGGGCGTGCGCGTGAGCGAGCCGCGCCGCGTGGGCGGGAACAGCGCGAACGCCAGCAGCAGCAGGAAGCCGACGTGGATCGAGCGCATGACCTGGCTCGACAGCGGACTGAAGGCCGCCATGTACATCTGATAGACCGAGAACGACAGCGCGATCAGCGCCACCGCCTTGCCGTTGATGCCGTCGAGCAGCCGGTGGTGATGACCGTGTTCCGCTTCCGCGGCCTGGAGTGCGTCGAGTTCGTTGGCGTCGTTGGTGGCCATGCGGGCGGTCCGGAAGGCAGTGATGGCGGTGGCCGTCGGATGGGGCACGACCGCCATCACGGATGATGTCGCGATGATGCGACCGCCCTCGTCGTGACGGCGAGGGCGGTCGCAGGATGACCCGTCAGGTCACTGGATGATGCCGCGCTCGCGGTAGTAGCGCGCGGCGCCCGGGTGCAGCGGCACCGGCATCGGATCGGCGGCGTTCTCGATCTTCACGCCGCGGGCGGCGGCGTGGGCGGCGATCATCTGGTCCATGTGCTCGAACATGGCCTTGGTCATGGCGTAGACCGTGTCGTCGTCCAGGCCCTGATGCGTCACCAGGTAGTTGCGCACGGCGGCGGTGGCGACATCCTGATCCTGGCCCTTGTAGGTGCCGGCCGGAATCACGCCGGCGACGTAGGCGGCATCGCCCACCTTGGCGACGACGTCGGCCGGGATGGTCACGAACACGACGTCATTGCTGTTCGCCAGATCGCGCAGCGCGGGGCTGCCGAGACCGGAGGATTGCAGCGTGACGTCGATGTGGCGGTTCTTCAGCAGCTCCACCGATTCGGCGTAGCCGAGATACTCCACCTTCGAGAAGTCGGCGTAGCTCATGCCGGCGGCGGCCAGCACCGCGCGGGCGTTGAGTTCGGTGCCGGACTTGGCGGCACCGACCGAGATGCGCTTGCCCTTGAGGTCGGTCAGTGTCTTGATGCCGGAATCGGCGCGCGCGACGATCTGGATGTAGTTGGTGTGCATCGGGCTGATCACGCGCAGGCTGGAAAGCGGGGCCTTGAAACCGACTTCTTCGTTGCCGGCCGCGGCGTGGCTCAGCGTGTCGCCGAGCGTGAGCGCCACTTCGCCGCGCTTGGCGTTGAGCAGGTTGAGATTTTCGACCGAGGCCTTGGTGGCCTGTACCGAGGTTTTCGCGTCGGGGATGACCTCGCCGTAGATGTTGGACAGCGCGACGCCGAGCGGGTAGTACACGCCGCTGGTGCCGCCGGTCAGGACGGTGATGAACTTGGCCGCGAACACCGGCTGTGCGGAGAGGGCCACGCAGGCCAGCGTCAGGATCGCAATCAGGCTACGCTTCATGGGAAATCTCCAGATGAGGTGGGGTGGAACACCGTGAAGGCTCCAATAGTAATTCGAAACCGCGGCGGTCGGGTCAATTGCACGCTGGCCGTGCCGGCAGGTTCCCGTGCCAGGCCAGTGGTCAGCCTGGTGGTGGATGGTCGGACCCGATGACCCGTTTCGCCGCCATCGACTTCGAGACCGCGAGCCACGGCCGCGACAGTGCCTGCGCGCTGGGCGTGGTGATCGTGGAGGACGGCCGTATCGTGGAACGCCGCTACGAACTGATCCGGCCGCCATCGCGGGAATTCACCTTCACTCACATCCACGGCCTGAGCTGGGCCGACGTACAGGACGCGCCGGGTTTCGATGCGGTGTGGCGCGACGTCGCCCAGGCGCTGGACGGGGTGCAGTTCCTCGCCGCGCACAATGCGCCGTTCGACAGGGGCGTGCTCGGTGCCTGCTGCGCCAGCCATCGCCTGCCGGTGCCGGCTCTGCCCTTCGTCTGTACCGTGCAGGTGGCGCGGGCACAGTGGGACATCCGTCCGACTCGTCTGCCCGACGTCTGCCGCTTTCTCGGTATCGAACTGGATCATCATCACGCGGCCTCCGATGCCGAGGCCTGCGCGCGCATCGTCATCGCGGCCGGGCAGGCCGGCTGGCGCCATCGCTGAGGCGTCGCCGCGCTTCAGTCCTTATGCCGTGTCCGGGCGATCCTTCGCGAACACGATGTGTTCGTAGTCGTAATGCATGGTCATGCCGCGCGGGGTCATGCCGAGTTTGCGCGCGACGCCCTGCGAGGGTTCGTTGACCGGGCGTATGAGCGCGATCGCGCGCGGTTTTCCGAGTTGCGTGAACACGTAGTCGAGCACGCCGGCCGCGGCCTCGGTGGCATAGCCCAGGCGCCAGTAGGGGCGGTGGATCAGCCAGCCGATCTCGGTTTCGGGTTTGTCGTCGACGATCTGGATCAGCGGACCGACCTGGCCGACCGGCACGCCGGTGTGGCGGTTGACCACCAGCCACAGGCCGTGGCCGTCACGCGCGTAGCGCAGGAACTGGCGTCGCATCCAGGCCTCGGATTCCTCGCGCGTAAGAACCTTCGGGTAATGCTGCATGACCTCGGAGTCGCCCAGCATGGCGGCGACGAAGTCGAGATCGGCGATGTCGAGTTCGCGCAGCAGCAGGCGCGGCGTGCGCAGGATGGCAGTCATCGGGTTCGTCAGTCGAGCTGGCAGAGCTGCATGCGGCCGTCGTCGGAACAGCGCAGCACGCTGCCGCGCTCGTACCAGTCGCCGAGCACGACGCGCCGCGCCGGCTGGCCGTCGAGATCGAGGTCGTGGAAGGCGGGGCGGTGGGTGTGGCCGTGGATCATCTGATGCAGGCCG
>JAQVJI010000210.1 GCA_028695255.1 Chromatiales bacterium
GGGATGACACGCGTAGCCTTCGTCGGTCAGCCGTCGTTCGGCATGGGAGCCGGACGGTACCGCGGCCTCGACCATGAAGCCTCGGTCGCGCATGGTGGCCATGAGTGGCAGACGGTGGTCGGCGGCGCGTCCGCCGTTGACCACGTACAGACACAGCGTTCGGTCGCGCGATGACGGTGGTGAGGCGTTCACGGGTGCGTCGCAGTCGTCCTGCGGGGCGAGCCCCACCAGATGCATGCCCGGTAGCCGACGAGCAGGGTGAAGAACATGAGCGTCGGCATCATCTGGAGCATGACGCGGTTGTTCAGGGTGCCGATCTCCAGCATGGTCCACTGGCGGGTGAAGAAGAAGATGAACCCATAGAGCGCGATGCAGGAGAGGACAAGCACCACCATCGGCTGCAGGTCGCGGCTGTAGCGGGTCATCGGCAGTGACACGACGATCGCCGCGACGATCAACATCCAGGCGAGGTGCCAGTTGTCGAGAACGAACAGATGCACCATCTGGGTGTCCCACAGCGGCGGTGCCAGCAGTACCCGAAAGGCGCCGAATCTCGGCAGGCGGATCTCGTTCGGTGCGATGGCGATGGTTCCCAGTCCAGGGATCGTCCATTCGATGCCACCGGCCATCATGATGACCGCCAATCCGGCGAGAATGCCGCCGAAGACGCCGAGGAACCAGCGCATCGGCATGATGGCGGCAAGCCAGGCGACGAACAGGGGTGCCAGCCACATGAAGCCCGGTTTCTTGATGGCGATCATCGCGCAGGCAAGCACCAACGCAATCGCGGCATGGCTGCGGTCACGCGTGCGTATCCAAAGGAAAAAGCTCAGGCTGGTCATGCCGAACACCGCCGCGAGCCACAGGTCGGCATAGCCGGCGAGTGCGGTATGCGCGTTGAACAGGGGTAATGACAGGAACAGGTAGGTGAAGGACATCGTCACGAGTGCGGGAATGCCGGCCAGGCGGGCGTGGCCATAGAAGGCCATGCCGAGCGCAATCCAGCACAGCAACCAGGGGATGTTGATCAGCGAGTCGTCCCAATACCCCAACGCTGCCGCCGACCATAACTGTATGAGGGGCACGGTCATGGGATAGGGGCGGCCCGACGTCCGATAGGCGCCCTCCAGCGACTCCGACCACCAGCCGACATCATCGGTCAACGGTGTTGCCAGCGTCGCCGTCTCGAACCAGATGCGGGCACGGTTGGTCCATGCGGTGATGGCATCCACCGGGTAGACCGGTCGCAACGAGACCTCGATGCCCAGCGACGCGAGCCGGAGCGCCAGCAGACCGAGCAGCAGGGTGAACACCCAGCGCTGCCAGGGCGGCAAGGAGCGAAATGCCTCGCGTATCGACCATTGCGGCAGCAGACGACGACGCCCGACGGCCAACGCCGCGGCGAGAATGGCGGTAACGATCAGCAGTGACGGCCAGAATGCGGTCAGCAGCCCGACCACGTCCATGGCGCGCAGGATGAGCGTCACGCCCAGCATGCCGAGCAGATAGCCGTAGCCGACGATCAGAGGCCAGTTGGCCCGCGCCGTGCCGTTCGCCGACGGCTGCATCCAGACGATGCGCATCCATGCGATGCCTGCGAGCCAGGGCAGCAACAGAGCAAGGGTCAGTCGAAGGCTGTCCATTTCATGGCTCCCGAACGCGGAACAGAGCGGAGGTCTGCGGCTTGAAGTGGACGGGGTCCGCCGGCAGCACGTTCAGGCCGTCGGCGCCACGCCAGATGAGGCTGCGGTCGAGCGCGCGGTAGTCGACGCCGGGCGCCGGCGCGAGGATCAGGACGTAGTCGCCGGGCCGGAATCCTTTGGTGTCCTCGGGCGGTTTCGTGGCGAGGGCGGTGTGCGGTATCGCGTGGTAGGCGATGTAGCCGATGGTCTCGTCCTCCTGTGTGGAAAAGATGATGAGCCGTTGCGGTTCCGGACCCATGCGGCGCTTGGCATCCTCGACCGCCTGGAACAGGACGCCATCCCAGTCGGCCGCACGTTTTTCCTCCCAGCTCTTGCCGGCGAAGCTCTCCCAGGTCACGCGGTTCTGGTGCAGCAGGTCGATCTGCCAGCGCAGGTCGAGCAGCAACCAGCCGACGAGGAAGATACCGAAGATCGCGGCCATGCGGACGCCGGCGCGTGCGCGACGCGCGAGCAGCAGATAGACGCCGATGCTCAGGACGACCCAGATGCCGACGGCGACCACCGGGCTCATGATCGGCCCCTGGGTGCCGCCGACGACGAAATTGACCGAATGCCAGCCCCAGCCTTCGAGCGCGGCCCATTCCTTCCAGACCTGGGAGAACATGCGGCCGATGCCGATTCTTTCACGCGGCATCAGCGTGATGCCGCTGACCGTGACCGGCCGGCTCAGGTCGCCGGTGAGTGCAATGCCGAGGCCGATGATGCGCTGGTGCCAGCGCGGATGACCGGCCAGGCCGACGACGAAGCGGCCGGTCGCGTCGCGTTGCAGTGCCTGCGAATGCGTCGCCTTCGGGTCGTCCGCGCGCGTCCACAACAGCACCACGCCCGGCGCCACGGCGGCGGTTTCGATCTCCACGATGACGCGATCGTACAGCGCGGCGTCGAAGGCCTGACGAAACGGGTCCTTCATGGCCGTGAGGATCAACGGCCCGGTGTCGTGCGTGCGGCTGACCGTGAGTCCGGTCGCCGTTGCGTCGATGGATGCCGACTTGCCCACCGACTTGCCCGCCGACGGGGCCTGGAGTTCGCTGCCATGCCAATGCCGGGCGGCACCCGCCGTCAGCAGATGGACGAACAGGCCGGCGTGCAGCAACAGCGCGCCGGCCACCAGGCTGGCGAGTACGAGCAGGAAGTGGCGTCGCGCATCCGGTTGGCCCGGCGAGGCTGACGCGGTGGTCGATAGGGTCGGGTCCTGGGCATCCATGGCGGCCGGTTCAGTTGTGGTTGTGCCCGCGGTTTTCGGGCAGGGGTCCGGTGAGGCCGAGCCAGGCGTGCAGATCGCGCGCGAGCTTCATGCAGCGCCAGGCGTTCGACATGACGTACAGATACAGCGCCAGCGCGGCCATGAAGGCGTAGAACATCAGCGGATCCGGTACGTCGAGCAGGTGTGCCGCGATACCGATGCCGGCGAGCAATGACGAGAAGCCGAGCAGGACCGCGACCGTCTGGCGGTCGGTGTAGCCGGCGCGCTTGAGGATGTGGTGCAGATGTTCGTGGTCCGGCGCGAATGGATTGCGGCCGCGCATGACGCGCCGGATCATCACGCTCAACGTGTCGAGCAGCGGCAGCGCGACCAGCCACGCGGCCGTGATCGGGGTGAACGCGCGTCCTTCGCCCTGGCTCAGTTCGATCATGAACCAGACGATGACGAAGCCGAGCATGGTGCTGCCACCGTCACCCAGGAAGACCGATGCGCGTTCGCGCCAGGGATGGCGCAGATTGAAGGCGAGAAAGCCTGCCACCGCGACCGCGAGCAGCACCAGGACCGAAACGGTCTCGATGCGGCCGCCGGCGATGGCGATGAGCGCCGTGATGCCGAGCAGCGCCACCAGCGCCACGCCGCCGGCCAGACCATCGATGCCGTCGGCCATGTTGAAGGCGTTGATGATGCCGACGACGAAGAACACCGTCACGGGTATCGAGGCGACGCCGAGAGCGGTGACGCCGAGACCGGTCAGATCGCCCATGTCGAGCACCTGCACCCCGCCCAGATAGACCATCGCCAGTGCGGCCATCACCTGCGCGCCGAAGCGCAGCGCGACCGACAGGTCATGCATGTCGTCGAGCATGCCGATCAGCAACAGCAGCAGCGTCCCGCCGAGCAGGGCGTCGTAGGTGAGGAAGACGTCGTTCATGAACACCAGCGCCGCGGCGAGTCCGAGAAAGATCGCCGGACCGCCGATCAGCGGCGTGACGGCCGCGTGATTCTTGCGTCCGCCCGGATGATCGACCAGCCCGATGCGGAAGGCCACCGGGCGCAGCACCAGGATGAGCACCACGGTGACGACCAGCGCGAGCGTGGAATAGAAGAGGAGCTTGATCATCCGTCGAACGTCATCGTCGGGGTTGCGGCGCCGGTCTTGCCGCCGGTGTGTCGGGCGGCATCGTCGCGCTGACCGGATCTCACACGTCGGTTCCCATGCGGGCCATCACGAAGGCGCGCATGGCGGCCTCCAACGGCGTGTTGCCCTGGGCCAGGACGTCCGGCTCCATGGACGCGGACCACTGCTTGTGCCCCTCGGTGTCCCAGTTGAGGTCGATGCGCGCTTCTTCGATGATCGGTCCGCCCTGCGACCAGAAGCGCGTCGGGCACCAGCGGCGCGGCGGCAGCGACGGTGCGGCGACGTAGGTCAGTTCGTTGCTGCCCTCGGGGTAATAGGTGTCGATGCCTCTGGCGCGGGCGACCCAGTAGTCGAGTTGATCTGCCGACAGTTCAGAGACCTGCATGTGCATGGTTTCCCCTTTGGTGGTGCGGGTGATTATACCGAAGGGGCGATTCCGCATGCTCAATACTCCA
>JAQVJI010000211.1 GCA_028695255.1 Chromatiales bacterium
CGCGTCAGCGAAGTGATGGACACGCCGGGGCCGACCCGCTGAGTTCCGGCGCTACCCTTCCGAATCCGCAGTCTTCCTCGAGGTAACGATATGTGTGGAATAGCCGGCGTCATGCACGCCGATCCCTTGCGTCCCGTCGATCCCCATACCCTGGTGGCGATGGCCGCGATCCAGCATCACCGCGGGCCGGATGGTTTCGGCTACCACGTGATGGAAAACCGCGGCGTGGGTTTCTCGCACGCGCGGCTGTCGATCATCGATCTCGATCAGGAACGTGCGCGCCAACCCTTCGTCTCGGCCGACGGCGAACTGCTGCTGGCGGCGAACGGTGAACTGTACGATTACAAGCGTCTGCGCGCGGAGTTGGTCATGCAGGGCGCACGCTTTCGCACCCGCAGCGATTCCGAGCTGGTGCTGCACCTGTATCCGCGTCTCGGCTTCGAGGACATGCTGCCGCATCTGCGCGGCGAGTTCGCAATCGCCCTCTACGACCGTGCGCGCGACCGGCTGATGCTGATCCGCGATCGCTTCGGCATCAAGCCGCTGTACTGGACCGAGGCCGACGGTGCGCTGGTGTTCGGGTCGGAACTCAAGGTGCTGTTCGCCCATCCGGCGGTGCCGCGCCGTTTCAGCACACAGGGCCTGTTCCATCAGCTCATGCAGACCATCGTGCCGGGCAGCACCGCCTTCGAGGGCGTGCATCAGGTACGGCCCGGTCATGCACTGATCGTCGAACGCGCCCATGGAAGGTTGCACGTGCGCGAGGAACGTTACTGGGACATGGATTTTCCGCTGCTCGAAGAGCGTGGCGCGCCGCGTGATGACGCCTACTACATCGAGGGCGTGCGCGAACAGCTACTGCGCGCCGTGCAACTGCGACTGGAGGCCGACGTGCCGGTGGCCTGCTATCTGTCCGGCGGCATCGACTCCTGTATCACGCTCGGGTTGTCGGCGGCGTCGCAGCAATCGCCGGTCAAGGCCTTCACCATCGGTTTCGACGACGCGGCCTACGACGAGACCGCGATCGCACGCGAGATGGCGCAGAGCGTCGGCGCCGATCAGGACGTGATGCTGCTGGAGGCGGATCACCTGTACGACAATCTTGTCGAGACGCTGTGGCACACCGAGCGCACCATCTACAACACGCTCGGCGTGGCCAAGCTGCTGATGAGCCGGCACGTCAACCGTGCCGGCTACAAGGTGGTGGTGACGGGCGAGGGTTCGGACGAACTGTTCGCCGGTTATCCGGCCTTCCGGCGCGACATGTTTCTGCACGGCCTTGACACGCTGAGTCCGGCCGAGCGCGCGAGCTGGCAGCAGTTGCTGGCCGAGAGCAATCAGTTGTTCAAGGGCGCGATGCTGGCGGAGAACGAGGTGCACGATCCGGCACTCGATGCACTGGTCGGTTTCACGCCCTCCTGCCTGCAACCCTGGTTGGCCGCGGCGGCGCACGTGCCGGCACTGATCGCGCCGCGCTTGCGCGACGAACTCGCCGGTTACGAGCCGGGGCGTGCCATCGCCGAGGCGCTCGATCCGGCCATGATCGAGGGCCGTCACCCGCTCGACAAGGCGCAGTACGTGTGGATCAAGACCATGCTGGAAGGCCAGATACTCACCTGGGGTGGCGATCGCGTCGACATGGCGAATTCGATGGAGGCGCGGCCGCCGTTCCTCGACCATCACCTGGCGGCCTTCGCGGCACAGATCCCGCCCGGCCTGCGCATCCGCGGGCGCACCGAAAAATACGTGCTGCGCGAGGCGATGAAGGGCGTGCTGCCGAAGGTGCTGTACGAGCGCGAGAAGTTCGCGTTCATGGCGCCGCCCGCGCATACCGACGCGAAGAAATGGGCGGCGATGAAGGCGCTGGCCGACGGGTATCTCAATCAGTCAGCGATCGATGACGCCGGACTGCTGGACGGCGATGGCGTGCGCGCGTTGTTCGCGCTGCACGAACATCCGGACACGCCGGCCGCCACGCAGGTGCGGCTCGACGCCGTGATCAATCACCTGATCGGGGTGCAGGTGCTGCACCGCCATTTCGTCGCCCAGGACATCCCGGCGCTGGCCCGCCGGCGGGCGGAGGAACTCGGCTGGGCGGCGTGAGGCGTGGGAGCGGCTCTGCCGCGATCGGGTCCCGCGCCTCAGCCGCTTGTCCGTGGCATGTATCGCGGCGGAGCCGCTCCCACGGGGTCAGTGCCTCAGCCCGGCGGCGTCGCCTTGGGCGGGCCGTGGCGCCGGCGGCGCGGTGGTTTCTGGCTGCCGGCATCGCCTTTCGGGCGATCCCTGAAACCGGAAGAGGGGCCGGCGTGGCGGCCGCCGCGTCCCGGTCCGCCGCGATTGTCGCGCGGCGGCCGTATGCGCTCGCGTCGCGGCGGTCGCTGAACCTCGATCAGCAGTTCCGGGGTCACCGGTTCGGCCGGGATCTTCCGGCCTATATAGGCCTCGATCTCCGGCAGATGAAAGGCGAAATCCTCGCAGGCGAAACTGATCGCCGCGCCTTCGGCGCCGGCGCGACCGGTACGGCCGATGCGATGCACGTAGTCCTCGCCCGACTGCGGCAGGTCGTAGTTGAAGATGTGGGTGACGTCGGGGATGTGCAGGCCGCGCGCGGCCACGTCGGTGGCGACAAGTACCTGGAAATCGCCGTTGGTGAACTCGCCCAACAGGCGCTGACGCTTGTTCTGCGGCACGTCGCCCGACAGCAGCGCGGCAGGCACGCCGTTGTGGTTGAGCCAGTCGGTGACGTCCTCGGCCACGTATTTCATGTTGACGAAGACCATCGAACGCGGCGGTTGCAGGTGTTTCAAGAGACCCAGCAGCAGCGGGATCTTCTCGTTGTTGGCCGGGTAGTAGACACTCTGGCGCACGCGGTCGGCGGTGACCTGTTCGGCCTCGACCTGGAGTTTCTCGGGGCTGTTCATGTGTTCGAAGGCGAGTTCCATCACGCGCAGCGACAGCGTGGCCGAGAACAGCATGTTCAGGCGCTCGGAGGGCGGCGGCATGCGCCGGAGCAGGAAGCGCACGTCGGCGATGAAGCCGAGGTCGAACATGCGGTCGGCCTCGTCCAGCACCATCGCCTGCGCCATGCGCAGGTCGAACACGTGCTGCTTGAAGTAGTCGATGATGCGACCGGGCGTGCCGATCAGGACGTCTGCGCCAGCTTCGATTTGGCTGCGCTGTTTTTCGTAGTCGGTGCCGCCGTAGGCGAGCGCGAGCGTCAATCCGGTATGGGCGCCGAGCACGGTCGCGTCCTTGTGGATCTGGATCGCCAGTTCGCGCGTCGGCGCGAGAATCAGCGCCCGCATCTGGTTCGGTTTGCGCTCGGGCGGCGCCGGGTGTCGCAACAGATGCGTGAAGACGGCGACCAGGAAGGCGGCGGTCTTGCCGGTGCCGGTCTGTGCCTGACCGGCCACGTCGCGGCCGGCGAGCAGCGTCGGCAGGGTCAGCGCCTGGATCGGAGTACAGAGGGAAAAACCGGCATCTTCGAGGCCCTGTCGGACGCTGGGCGGGAGATCGAAGTGGGCGAACGGGACGTCGCTCAGGTGCTGCTGCGACGTGTCATGGGCATCCGGGTTGTGTGGTTGTGTCATCGCTCAGTCTTGAAATGGTGGACGGAATCGGCTCCAATTGCGGGCAAGGGCTTGATGCGCGGCTCTCCGGCGCCTTGTAGAACGTGTGGCCGGAAGCGCTGCGACCGTGGAGCACCCCCGTCCCGCCCGAAAAAACGGGCTCCTTTATGCTTCTTGAAGATTTCTCCCCGAGCATACACGCATCGTCCATTCCTTGCGTCAACCTGTGTCAGGGCTCGGTGGATTCCCTTGACTGTTCATTGTAACCGGAGGTCAATGTTGTGAGTGACAAGATCTGCTATCTGACGGACGCCAGCTTCGAGGACGAGGTTCTCAAGTCGGACACGCCGGTACTGGTGGACTACTGGGCCGAGTGGTGCGGTCCCTGCAAGATGATCGCGCCCATCCTGGACGAGATTGCCAATGAATACGGCGGCAAGCTCAAGGTTGCCAAGCTCAACATCGACGAAAATTCCGCCACGCCGCCGAAGTACGGCATCCGCGGTATTCCGACCCTGATGCTGTTCAAGGGCGGCAACGTGGAAGCCACCAAGGTGGGCGCGCTGTCCAAATCGCAGCTCACGGCCTTCATCGACCAGAACATCTGAAGACCCGAAACCCGTCCGGCCTGACATTGCAGGCTGGACGGGTCGCCGAACGCGTGCTAGATTACTTTTCATAACGATAAAGAAACGCCTTCCGCCGTTCCGGCCTTCACCTCCAATCGATTTTCCGACCGACAACGGGGCCCCCCGTTGCCGCCCATCGTTCCAGCCAGGTCTCCGTCCCGTCTTCCTTTGCCTATGAACCTTACCGAACTCAAGAGAATGCCCGCCGCCGAACTGGTGGCGCTCGCCGAATCGATGAACATCGAGGGCATGGCCCGCAGCCGCAAACAGGACATCA
>JAQVJI010000212.1 GCA_028695255.1 Chromatiales bacterium
CATCTTCCCGAAACTCGCCGGGCGGCCCGCCGACGAACTCGCGGCCCTGCTCAAGCGCTATCGCGCGGGTGAGCAGGTCGGCCCCAACACCGCGATGATGGCGCCGAACGCCAAGGGTCTGTCCGACGGCGACATCGCCGATCTGACGGCCTACATCTCGTCGCTCTGAACGGTTCTCGACCCGTTCGACGAAAACGCCGCCCACCGGGCGGCGTTTTCGTTTGACCTCCGTGAAATGCTAAATCATAATATTGAGTAAATTTACTCAGTGTTACGATTTGGTATGTTGCAGCGCGCTCAGGCAGACATACTCAGGAAGCGACTCGGAGAGACACCGCGGTTCATGATCGTGGTCGCCGGTCCGCGCCAGGTCGGCAAGACCACCATGGTCAAGCAGGTGCTGGCGGACTATCCATCGACGTTCGTGGCCACCGACCAGCCCGCGCTCTACGACGCAGCGTTTTTCTCATCCCCCCATGACGGACTGGCAATCCGGAGTCCGGACGGCCACCCGCCGACGACCGAGTGGCTGGTCCACCAATGGACCAGGGCCCGCAACCGCGCAAGATCCCTGCCACCCGGCGAGTGTTTCGTACTGGCCGTCGACGAGGTCCAGAAGATTCCGCGCTGGTCGGAGGTGGTCAAGGGGCTGTGGGATGCCGACCGGGCGGAAGGCCTGCCGCTGCACGTCATCCTGCTCGGTTCATCCCCTTGGTTGATGCAACGAGGTCTGACGGAAAGCCTGGCCGGTCGCTATGAACTGATCCGCCTGACGCACTGGTCGTATGGCGAGATGCAGGATGCCTTCGACTTTTCGCTCGACGAATACATCTATTTCGGGGGCTACCCTGGCAGCGCCGGCCTGTATCGAGAAGAGGCGCGCTGGCGCGCCTACATTCGCGGCTCCCTGATTGCGCCCAATATCGAAAAAGACATTCTGCAAATGACCCGGGTCGACAAACCCGCGTTGCTGAAATCGCTGTTCGAGCTCGGCTGCGGCGCCTATTCGGGACAGATCATTTCCTTCACCAAGCTTCAGGGCCAACTGCAGGACGCGGGCAACACCGTGACGCTTTCCCACTACCTGGATCTACTGTCGCAAGCCGGCCTGTTGACTGGCCTGCAGAAGTACGCCGGCCAGAAGCATCGTCAACGCGCATCGAGCCCGAAGCTGAACGCCCTCAACACCGCCCTGATTTCCGCGCTTGCCGGCTACGGCTTCGACGAGGCACGCGCCGACCGGACCTTCTGGGGGCGGCTGGTGGAAAGCGCGGTGGGTGCCCACCTGCTGAACTCGCTGACGGCGGAATGCACGGTGCAGTACTGGCGCGAGGGCGCCGACGAAGTCGATTTCATTCTCAACGGTCGCCGCAAGCTGGTCGCAGTGGAGGTAAAGAGCGGGGCGCGTCCGGGACGATACAAAGGACTGGACGCATTCATGACGAAATTCGGGAATGCACACCGGCTCGTCGTGGGTGAAGGCGGGGTGCCTCTGCCCGAGTTCCTGATGCACCCGGCGGATCGCTGGCTGGAGTAGCGCGATGCTGATCGTTCCCCGCCAGATCACCGAGCTGGAAAACGACGACGGGCGCAGCGAGCCGCGGCCGTTGAGCGATTATCGGGAGCACCCGGCCTGGGTGCTGCTCGGTGAGCCCGGTGCCGGGAAGAGCACGGTGTTCAAGGAGGAAGCCGAGGCCATCGGCGGGTGCCATCTGCGTATCGCGAAGTTCATTCATTTGGATGACGTGAGTCCCTTGACCGGAAAGGACTTGTTTCTCGACGGCCTCGACGAGGTGCGGGCAGGACAGGGCGACACGAGCGTGCTCATCGAGGCGTGCGAACGACTCAAGCGTCTGGGCAACCCGCGCTTCCGGATCGCCTGTCGCGCCGCCGATTGGCATGGGTCGTCGGACCGGGCAGAGATCACGAGCGCATCGCCGGATCGAACACTGGCGGTGCTGCGGCTCGAGCCGCTGACCCACGATCAGATCGGCGAAATTCTGCGCGAAAATCACGAGATCAGCGATCCGGCCACCTTCATCGACCGGGCGCGGGACAACGGCGTCGCCGAACTGCTGGAGAACCCGCAGACCCTCGAACTGCTGGCCAAGGCCATCCACAATAAACATTGGCCTTCGTCGCGCGACGAGACCTTCGACCTCGCCACCCGGAAGCTGGCCGAAGAAGCGAACAAAACACACCGCGACAGACAGCGCACCAACCGGATTCCCATCGAGCATCTGCTGAACGCTGCCGGGCATCTGTGCGCCGCCATGCTCCTGTCGGACAAGGACGGCGTGGCCCTCGATCCCGCACGCGCGACCCACCGTTATCCCTGGATCGAAGACTACGGGGCCGACGATACCGCGGCGGCCACGGCGGCGGTGGGCAGCCGGTTGTTTCATCCCGAGCACGAAGAGCGCCTCGAACCCGCCCATCGCAGCGTGGCGGAGTATCTGGCCGGCCGCTGGCTGGCCGAGAGGATCAACCACCAGGGCCTGCCGGTCGGACGCGTGCTGAATCTGCTGCTCGGCGTCGACGGGCGCACCGTCGCGGGCCTGCGCGGGCTGTACGCATGGCTGGCGGTACATTGTGAGAAGGCCCGTCGGCGCATGATCGATGCCGATCCGATGACGGTCGTTCTCTATGGCGATGCCAAGCCGCTGCCCGCCAAAGACAAACGACGCATCCTCACCGGGCTGCGTCGCGAGGCCGAAAGCCATACCGCCTTCCGGCGCGACGCGTCCCGGGATAAACCGCTCGGCGCGCTGGCGGATTCCGCGCTGACCGACAACTTCGCATCCGCACTCGAAACGCCCGATCGCGGCGACGCGGCACAGGCATTTGCCGGCTGCGTGCTCGACATCCTCGCCAAGGGCGAACCGCTGCCCGTGCTTTCCGATGTCGTGAAGCGCGTCATCGCCGATCCGACCTGGTGGGGCGGCGTAAGGAAATACGCCATGCGCGCGTGGCTCGCCCTGCCGCCGCCCGCCGACGAGGCCGTCGCTCTGCTCGACGACATCCGGGACGACCGGATCAGCGATTCGGACGACGAATTGGCGGGCTTGCTGCTTCAGCACCTGTACCCCGACCACATCGCGCCGGAACGATTGCTGCGATATCTGCATGTCGTGAAGGATCCGCATCTGCTGGGACACTACGCATGGTTCTGGACGAAAGACGTTCCGGAACGGGCGCCGGACGAGCACCTGCCGACCATTCTCGATCAACTCGCCCCGCGCACCGATTTGCCGTTCTTCGATCCATACGAACTGCGCCTGGATCGCGTGGCCTGCCATCTGCTCGCACGCGGCATCGAGGCGCACGGCGAGACGGTGGCGGTCGAACGCCTGTGGTCCTGGTTCGGCATGGGTTTCACCGAGTACCACCAGCCGCGCTGGGATGATGCCGCGCGGCAACGGGTTGCGGCGTGGCTGCGCGCGCATCCCGATGTCCACAAGCACATGTTGGCACTGTGTTTCCAGCGCTGCGCCGATCACGAAAACCCCGACGGCTGCCTGTACCGCAACCTTCGCCGAATCGAAGACTTCGCACCGCCGGACGACATCGGCCGCTGGCATCTGGACCAGGCATCGACGATGCCCAATGCTGCGCTGGCGCGCTTCCACCTGTCGGAAGCGATCGCCACCTTGCGCCGCCGTCAGGGTGATCGCGGGCTATCGCTGGAAGACCTCGAATCCTGGGCCGAGGATCATCCGGACCGTGGCGAATGGTTACGGTCGATGCTCGTTTCGGAGATCTCGAACACGCTGCAAAACGATACGGGCAGAATGCACATGTGGGCCCAAAGAGTGGCTACCGAAGAGCGGGAGCGCAGCCATCAAATAGAGACACAGGTTCACGCGATACGCGCAGGGACCGCCGATGCCGAACTCATGTACGAGGTCTGGTGTGTGTGGGAGGGGCTCGCACCTTACGCTAACGGCGCGACGCCCACGGAACGCTTCGCTAATTGCTTCGACGACGGACTGGGCATCATGCAAGCCGCAGAATCCGGGTTATCTCGCTGCCCGGCCCGCGACGATCTTCCCACGGTCGACGAAGTGATCGCTTTGTCTTTACACAAGAAGCAACACCTTATCTGCATGCCATGCCTCATCGGTATGGCTTTACGCTGGAATCAGGGGTCCTCGGCCATCGAGGCACTCCCTGAAACGACACTGGAGACCATGGTCGCCTTTTATCTCACCGATGGCATGGAGGATACGCCGGCCTGGTTCCGGCATCTGATCCTCCACCGCCCGCCCCTGGTGGCACGGGTCCTGGTCGAATACGTCGGAAAGACGCTCAAATCGAAGCAGGACTACATCACCGGCACCCATGCCCTCGAACACGACGACGCCTACCGCACCGTCGCGGAGATCGGAAGA
>JAQVJI010000033.1 GCA_028695255.1 Chromatiales bacterium
AAGCCGACCGGTTGCGTCTGATCCGTTCCATCGTTTGAAGGCGGGTGGGATTTCATCGTCCCACCCGCACACGCTCTTTCCGAGGAGGCGCTCGTGTCGTTCGTCACCGTGCTCTATGCCCTGATGTTCTATGCAGCCACCATCGTTCTGGTGGTCGGTGTCGGGATGCGCATAGCGCGGTATGCGCGCACCCCTGCGCCACTCAAGATTCCCACCACCCCGGCGCCGGTCACGACCGGTGGCGTGGTGTTGCGCATGGGTTCGGAAGTGGTGTTCTTCCACAGCCTGTTCAAGTCCAACAAATGGATCTGGATCTTCGGCTGGATGTTTCACGTTGCCCTTGCGCTGGTGCTGCTGCGCCATGTGCGTTATTTCGTCGATCCGGTGTGGCCGGGCCTCGATCTGGTCCAGCCCTTCGGCATCTATGCCGGCTTCGCGATGGTCGCCGGTCTCGCAGGGCTGTGGGCACGTCGACTGCTGGTCGAACGCATCCGTTACATCTCCTCGCCGTCCGATCACCTGATGCTGCTGCTGCTGATCCTGATCGGCATGAGCGGGCTGATGATGAAGTTCGTCGCCCATACCGACATCACCTCCGTGAAGCTCTTCTTCCTGGGCCTGATGCGCTTCAGCTGGCAGCCGCTGCCCACCGATCCGGTGCTGCTCGTGCACCTGGCAATGGTGGCGCTGCTGATGTTGATTTTCCCGTTCAGCAAGCTGCTGCACGCCCCGGGCGTCTTCTTCAGCCCGACCCGCAATCAGGTCGACAATCCGCGTGAAAAGCGACACCTGGCACCCTGGGCCGCAGCGGCGGAAGCCGGCTCCACCCAGTCGGGTAACAACCCCTAATCGCCCGTAATCGCGTAACGACCCTCAACGCAGCGAGGAACCGTCGGTGGCAAAGTTCGAGACACCCGAAGTCAAGGAATACCTTGAAATCCCCAAGCTCCAGGAAGGGGTGATGTCGCACAGCTCGCCGTTCCTGTCGAGCGACAAGTTCCAGGAGCCGCTCGGCTTTCCCGGCGAACTGGTCGACAACTGGCAGCAGGTGGCAATCGACAAGCTGGGCGAGTTGCTCGGCAAGTACCGCGGCCTGCAGGTATTCATGGATTCCTGCGTCAAGTGCGGTGCCTGCACCGACAAGTGCCACTATTTCCTGGGCACCGGCGACCCGCGCAACATGCCGGTCGCGCGTCAGGATCTGCTGCGCGGCGTGTATCGCCGCTATTTCACCCTGCCCGGCAAACTGTTCCCGAAACTGGTCGGCGCCACGGATCTCACCGAAGACGTGATGAACCAGTGGTTCAGCTATTTCCACCAGTGTTCGGAGTGCCGCCGCTGTTCGGTCTATTGCCCCTACGGCATCGACACCGCCGAGGTCACGATGGCCGCGCGCGAAGTCATGAATGCGGTCGGCAAGGGCCAGAAGTATTCCAACGAGATCATCGGCAAGGTCTACAAGATCGGCAACAACCTGGGCCTGCCGCAGCCGGCGCTGGAAGATACCTTGCTGGGCCTCGAAGAGGACGTGAAGGACGCGACCGGCGTGGACGTGCGCTACCCGCTCGACGAGAAGGGTGCGGAGGTGCTGCTGGTGACGCCGTCGGCCGACTTCTTCGCCGAACCCCACGTCGACGGTCTGATCGGCTACGGCAAGGTGTTCCACCAGTCCGGCATCAGTTGGACACTGTCGTCGTACGCCAGTGAAGCGGCGAATTTCGGCCTGTTCATCGGCTCCTACGACAACATGAAGCGCATCGCGATGCGCATCCGCGAGGCGGCGCTGGATCTCGGCGTCAAGCGCATCGTCTTCGGCGAATGCGGCCACGCCTGGCGCGTTGCCTACAGCTTCCTGAACACGCTGGCCGGCCCGTTCGATTTCCTGGATCCGAGATACCCGGTGCCGCAGCATATCTGCGAATTCACCTACGACCTGATCCAGCGCGGCGCACTGACCTTGGACAAGTCGGCCAACGACCATCGCGTCGTGACCTTCCACGATTCCTGCAACGTGGCCCGTGCCACGCGCATGGGCGACATGCCGGGTGGACAGCTCACGATTCCGCGCGAGGTCATCAAGGCCGTCTGCAATCACTATGTCGACATGGCCCCGGAGACCATCGGCGAGGCTACGTTCTGCTGCGGCGGCGGTGGCGGCCTGCTGACCGACGATTTGATGGAACTGCGCGTCAAGGGTGCGCTGCCGCGCATGGCCGCGCTTCGGCATGTAACCGAGGAACACGGCGTCACGCATCTGGCTGCGATCTGCGCCATCTGCAAGAGCCAGTTCTCGAAGATACTGCCCTATTACGGCTTCGAGATGAATCAGATCGTGAGCGTGCACCAGTTGGTGAGCGACGCGATCGTGCTCGGCGCCAAGCAATAAGTTCACGCTAGTTGCCGTCGCAAGGCGACGACGACCGACGATTCAACCAAGGCTTAATACAAGACAAGAGCCCACAGGAGACACCGCATGGCTACTTCCAGCGATGACATGAAACTGACTTTCCGGCGCTTCCGTGACGGTGACTACAAGCGTCGTGGTTGGAGAGAGGCCATCTTCGAAGGCGACCACTCGCACAAGTGCCCGGTGTACGTGCACCGTACGCCGCCCTGCCAGGGCTCCTGCCCGGCCGGCGAGGACATCCGTGGTTATCTGCAGATCGCGCGTGGCCTGGAGAAGCCGCCGGCGGACGTGAGCTGGCAGGAGTACGCCTTCCGCCGCTCCACCGATGCCAACCCGTTCCCGTCCATCATGGGCCGCGTCTGCCCCGCGCCCTGCGAGAAGGGCTGCAACCGCAACGAGGTCGACGACTTCGTCGGCATCAATTCGGTCGAGCAGTTCATCGGCGACACTGCGATGAAGGAAGGCTACAAATTCGGCGACGCCCCTGCCCTGTCCGGCAAGAAGGTTGCGATCGTCGGCGGTGGCCCCGGCGGCATGTCGGCTGCCTATCACCTGCGCCGCAAGGGTCATGCATCGACGATCTTCGACGATCACACCGAGCTCGGCGGCATGATGATGTATGGCATTCCGGAATACCGCGTGCCGCGCGACATCCTGCGCCACGAGATCAACCGCATCCTGGCCCTCGGCGACATCGAGGTGCGCTGCAATACGCGCGTCGGCAAGGACATCAGCATGGCCGACCTGGAGAAGGAGTTCGACGCCGTCGTGTGGGCGGTCGGCTGCCAGGCCGGCCGTCGGCTGCCGGTGCCGGGCGGTGACGCGCCGAACTGCATCACCGGCGTCCAGTTCCTGTCCGCCTTCAACACCGGCCGCCTCAAGGTGCTGCCGACCGACAAGATCGTCTGCATCGGTGGTGGCGATACCTCGATCGACGTCGTGTCCGTCGCCCGCCGCCTGGGCAAGATCGAGGCCGACAACGCGGTCGACCATCCGGAAGACGTGATCCACGGCTATGTCGCGCAAGACGCGGCCACTGCGGCCATCCGCGGCGGTGCCGACGTGACGCTGACCTCGCTGTTCACCAAGGACAAGATGACCGCCGCCGAGCATGAAATCCACGATGCCCTGCGTGAAGGCGTCCAGATCCTCGACGGCGTGATGCCGACCGAGGTCGTGCTGAACGACAAGGGCCGTGCCATCGGCCTGAAGATGGTCAAGTGCGTGATGAAGGGCAACACGCCCGAGGCCGTGGAAGGCAGCGAGTTCATTCTGGAAGCCAACCTGATCGTGTCGGCCATCGGCCAGGGCGGCGACCTGTCCGGCCTGGAGTCGCTGGACAACGGCCGCGGCTTCATCAATACCGACAAGTTCTATCAGGTGCCCGGCAAGGAAGGTCACTTCGTGGTCGGCGACATCATCCGTCCGCACCTGCTGACGACCGCCATCGGCCACGGTTCGATCGCCGCCGACAGCATCGACTACTACCTGCAGCACAAGGAGCTGATGAAGCGTCCGCGCGTCGACGTGCATCACTTCAACCTGCTGGGCAAACTGCACGAGCGCGGCCTGGATCCGGAGACCTATTCCGGTGAACAGACCCGGGGCACCTCGGAGGCGAACTTCGCCGTTCACAACTACGAGGACCGTGCGGCGCAGGAGATCATCTCTCACGACAAGCTGTTCAAGGGTCACTTCCCGTTCACCCCGCGCAATCGTCGCGAGGAACACGGTCCGGATGCCGATTCGGTGATCGGCCACTTCGAGGAGCGCATGGTCGGCCTCGACGCCGAGCATGCCCAGGCCGAGGCCAAGCGCTGCATGAGCTGCGGCATGTGCTTCGAGTGCGACAACTGCGTGATCTTCTGTCCGCAGGAGGCCGTCTACCGGGTGAAGAAGAAGGAGTCCTCCACCGGCCGCTACGTTGCCACCGACTACTCGCGCTGCGTCGGCTGCCACATCTGTGCCGAGGTATGCCCGACCGGCTACATCGACATGGCGATGGGTGAGTAAGACCATGGCGGCCGTATCCCTCGTACGTTCCCTGCTGCCGGCCCTGCTCGGGGCCGGCCTGCTGGTACTGCTCGCTGGCTGCGGCGAGGTGTCCGCACCCCGCATGATGGAAGCGCGTGGCGACACCTGTGTGGAGCCGGTGGAGGTGATGCGGCGCGACCACATGAAGCTTCTCAAGCACGAGCGCAACCAGGCCCTGCGCCTGGGCGCCCGTACGGAACGCTACAGCCTCAATGGTTGCATCGAGTGCCATGTCTCGCCGACCGCGAGCCGTGAGGACCCGAGCAGCCATTTCTGCCTCAACTGCCACGCCTTCAATGCCGTTCGCTTCGACTGCTTCCAGTGTCATGCCGACAAGCCGATGCCGGACAGCGGCCGGGTACATGCGCTCAACCCGAATGGTGCGCAGCATGCCCTGACCGTCGCATCCGGCGAGGAACTGGCAAACGATGCGCAGCGACTGGTCGCCCTGGAGATCAAAGCCCAATGAGCAACGAGAGCAAGCCCGATCTGTCCCGGCGCCAGTTTCTGGGTGGCGCGGCCGCGGTCGCCGGTCTGGCCGTCGCCCCCGGCGTGTTCCTGGTCGAATCCGCATCGGCTGCGACCGGTGCCTCCAGCAAGGTGCGCTGGGGCCTGCTGATCGACACCAATCTTTGCGACAGCGGCTGCGATGCCTGCGTGACCGCCTGTAACAAGGAACATGGGTTGAACGGACACGGCCGACCCGCGACCGACGCCCAGTACATTCGCAAGGTCGATCTGAAGGACCGCAAGACGGGTGCGACGCGCTCGCTGCCGGTGATGTGCCAGCATTGCGAACATCCGCCCTGCGTCGACGTCTGCCCGACCGGCGCCTCCATGAAACGGCCGGACGGCATCGTGCTGGTCGACAAGCACATCTGCATCGGCTGCCGTTACTGCATGATGGCCTGCCCGTACAAGGCACGTTCCTTCGTGCACGAGGATCTGACGGATCAGCTGCCCCACACGCCGCGAGGCAAGGGTACGGTGGAGAGCTGCAACCTGTGCGTCCATCGCATCGATCGCGGCGACGGCACCACGGCCTGCGTCGAGGCCTGCAACCGCGACGGCGGGAGCGCCATGGTGTTCGGCGACCTGAACGATCCGAACAGCGAAATCTCACGCCGTCTGGCCGAATTCGGCTCCGCCGCCATCCGGGCCGACTTCAAGCTCAATCCCGGCGTGCGTTATCGCGGCATCTGAACCGAGGACCGAACATGAAGGCAAAAGTGCAATTCCTGGAAGTGTCGGGCAAGGGCGGCTACATCGGCCTGCTCGGCGGTCTTGCCGCATTGCTCGTGATCGGCCTGCTGTCGGCCTATTACATGGAGCATCACGGCCATCACGTCACCGGCATGACCAACCAGATCGTCTGGGGCATGCCGCACGTGTTTGCGATTTTCCTGATCGTCGCCGCCTCCGGCGCGCTCAACGTCGCCTCCATCGCGTCGGTATTCGGCAAACAGGTGTACAAACCGCTCGCACCGCTGTCCGCCCTGCTGTCGATGGCGCTGCTGATGGGCGGTCTCGCGGTGCTGGTGCTCGATCTTGGCCGTCCCGACCGCCTGATCGTCGCGATGACCTATTACAATTTCAAATCGATCTTCGCCTGGAACATCTTCCTCTACACGGGTTTCCTGGGAATCGTGCTGGTCTACCTCTGGTTCATGCTGGAAAAGCGCATGAACCGCTACTCCCACTACGCCGGTTTCACCGCCTTCATCTGGCGCCTGATCCTGACCACCGGTACCGGCTCGATCTTCGGCTTCCTGGTCGCGCGCGAGGCCTATAACGCTGCCATTCTGGCGCCGCTGTTCATCGTCATGTCCTTCTCGCTCGGCCTGGCGGTATTCCTCCTCGTGCTGATGGCTGCCTACCGCTGGACCGAGCGCCCGCTCGGTGACCTGGTGATGCGCCGGTTGAAGAATCTGCTCGGCGTGTTCATCGGCGCGGTACTGTACTTCGTCGCCGTTTACCACGTGACCAACCTGTATGCCACCCGGCTGCACGGTGCCGAGGCATTCATCCTGCTGAACGGTGGCATCTACACCTTCCTGTTCTGGTTCGTGCAGATCCTCATCGGTAGCGTCCTGCCGCTGATCCTGCTGTTCCATCCCACGCTCGGGCGCTCGCGCAGCATCATCGGCACCGCCTGCGTGCTGGTGATCCTGGGTGGCCTCGCCCAGCTGTACGTGATCATCATCGGCGGACAGGCCTGGCCGTTGAACCTGTTCCCCGGCTATGAGATCAGCAGCAGCTTCTATGACGGTGTGGTGGCCAGCTATCGGCCGACGCTGCCCGAGTTCCTGCTCGGTATCGGTGGTGCGGCGCTCGCCATGCTGATCGTCGCCCTCGGCGTGCGTTTCCTGCGCCTGCTGCCCGCCAGTCTGGCCGACGAGCGCGTCGATCCGCACGCAGCCAAGGCAGCCGCGGCGGAGCCGGAAGCGGCGGCCGCTCAGGCCTGAACCCACGACGCCGCGGTCGGTCAACGGCCGCGGCGTATTCATGCGCATCCTCGTCTCAGCAGCCCACAAGTCCTCCGGCAAGACGACGGTCACCCTCGGTCTGTGCGCCGCGTTGCGCGCGCGCGGCCTGCGCGTCCAACCCTACAAGAAGGGTCCGGACTACATCGATCCGCTCTGGCTCGGCCACGCCGCCGGCCGTCCCTGCGTCAATCTCGATTTCTACACCATGAGCCACGACGAGATCGTGACCGCGGTCGGTGCCCGCGCCCAGGACAGCGACATCGCGGTCATCGAGGGCAACAAGGGACTGTTCGACGGTCTCGATCTCGATGGTTCCAACAGCAACGCCGCCCTCGCGCGATTGCTGGCAACACCGGTGGTGCTGGTCATCGATGCGCGTGGCATGACGCGCGGCATCGCCCCCCTGCTGCTGGGTTACCAGGCCTTCGAGGCCGACATCCGCATCGCCGGCGTGATCCTCAATCGTCTGGGCGGATCGCGTCACGAATCCAAATTGCGCGCCGTCATCGAGCACTATACGGACGTCGCGGTCATCGGCGCCGTACACGAGGATCGCGCGCTCGAAATCGTCGAACGCCATCTGGGATTGATGCCGAGCAACGAACATGCACAGGCCGGCGCCCATATCGCACGCATCGCCGACCGTATCCGTGCCCAGGTCGACCTCGATCGCCTGCTGGACATCGCAGCGACCACGACACCGATATCCATCGTCCCCAGCTTGGATGTCCAAACGGAGAATGCCCCCAAGCGGCGCATCGGCGTCGCGCGCGATGCCGCCTTCGGCTTTTATTACCAGACCGACCTGGAGGCACTCGAGCGCAACGGGGCCGAGCTGGTGTTCTTCGACACCCTGCACGACAGCCGTCTGCCGGCGCTCGACGGGCTGTTCATCGGCGGAGGCTTTCCGGAAACGCACATGCAGGCCCTGGAGGCCAATCGCGCCATGCGCCACGCGATCCGTCAGGCCATCGACGACGGCCTGCCCGCCTACGCCGAATGTGGCGGCCTCATGTATCTCGCCCGCAGCATCAGTTGGAATGGAAAGCGGCACGCGATGGTCGGCGTCATCGAAGGTGACGTGGTGATGCACGAGAAGCCTCAGGGCCGCGGCTACGTGCGTTTGCAGGAAACGGCCGATGGACTGTGGCCGGATGCGCAATCGGCCATGACGCCATTTTCGGGCCACGAGTTCCACTACTCGTCGATCGAGAACCTGCCCGCCGACACGCGTTTCGCCTATCAGGTCCTGCGCGGGCATGGCGTCGACGGGCGACACGACGGCATCGTGTACAGGAATCTGCTGGCCAGTTATTCGCATCTGCGCGATACCGCGCAGCAGCATTGGACCCGTCGCTTCATGGACTTCGTGCGTGGCCGGATCACCGGCACCGACGCGTCGCTCCCACCACCCGGCACGGCAGACCGCCCCTGCCCTTCTTCACCCCGAGAGGACAACGCATGATCACCATCACCCCCGAAGCCGCGAAGCAGATCAAACAGTCCGCAGCGGACAGCAATACCCAGGGCATGGCCCTGCGCGTCGCGGCGCGGCGCCTGGGCGACGGCAGCATCGATTACGGCATGGGCTTCGACGATACCGGCCGTGAGGACGACCTGAGCTTCAAGAGCGAAGGCATCAACATCGTCATCGCACCCTACTGCATCGAACTGCTCAATGGTGCGGTGCTCGATTACGTCGAGATCGAGCCCGGTGAACACCGCTTCATTTTCACCAATCCCAACGACCCGCATCACGGCAAGGCCACGGACTGATCAGAATGCCCGATGTTGCAGGTACCGCCGCCAACGCGCCGCCTCGGCGTTGTCGGCGGCGATGCCGAGTTCCCCCTTTTCGTACGCCTTCACCAGCCGTTCCATCGCCTCGCGGTGACCGTTGCCGCCGGCGGTGAGCAACCACTGCCGTGCGAATTCGGTCTGCCCGCCCACTTCGTACAACTGCGCCAGGCGATATTGGGCCGGCACGTAACCGCGCATCGCCAGTCGCTCGAAACCTGCCAGCGCCTGCGCCCAGTCCTGTCGCACACCGATGCCCTTGAGCTGGAATTCGGCCAGGAAATACTCGCCGCCGACATGTCCTTGCGCAGCCGCCTGCTGAACCCAGTGCAACGCACGCCGGTCGTCGCGCGGTGCGCCGCGGCCGCTGCCATACATGACCGCCAGCCGGAACTGCGCACCGGCATGTCCCGCCTCGGCCAGGCGCGTCAGCTCGCTCACGGTGCCCACCATGTTGCCGGCGAGCTGCTGACGCAATGCCTCGTTGTAGCGCCGGGTGCTGTCGTCACAGCCCGTGTTCAAAACCACGACGGCCAGCAACGCCAACAGCGGCCAACCACGCCGCGTCATGGCGCGTCTCCCTCGTCAACGGGTTCGGTCGCCGCCGGAACCGGGTCTTCGACCGCCTGGCCAGAGCCGATCATGTGCTGTACGAAGCGATGGTTGAGCACGCCCCAGGCGATCACCGGCACCACCACCGGCATGATCAGCAGCCCGAGCTGGCGGCCGACGCCCATGAGGTGATAGGCCCAGCCGGGATAGGGCAGCGCCAGCACGTAGAAACCCGGCGGGCGCTCGGTCAGCATCGGTTGATTGTTGATGATCAGCGCCAGATTGAACTGTACGAACAAGAGCGCCATCAGGATTGCCAACGGCAACACCAGCAGGAAGGTCCCGAAAACCAGACGCAGCAGCCGCTGACGTGCATCGGGCGTGGCAAGGATCAGGGCCCAGAAAACCGGAAACGCCAGCGTGAAGCGCGCGGGATCGACCTCGATCACCGCCAGATTGAGCGGATCGTGCAAAGGCGACAGCGAGGTGCGTATGCGCAGGATGCCGTCGATGTGGTCGGCCAGCACGACGTGCTCCGCCATGAGCCGTTCGGCGAACCAGCCGCCGCCACCCGCCACCAGTGCCAACAGACCATCGCGTGCCAGAAACCACCATGCCAGCACGCACAAGGGGACGCCAACCAGCAGACGCAGCACGAAGCGCGTCAGCGGACTAGTACCGTGACCCATCAGGCCAACCGCGGTTCGAGTGGCGCGGGATCGCGTGGGATGTAACGGAGCCAGACCAGAAACACGACCAGAATGTCGAGCATGATCAGCGCATCCCAGAGATACAGATGCGCCCAGTCGAACCACTGCCGGTTCCAGGCCCCGAGATACAACAGGCTGATGATGCGTGCGATGTTGAGCGTATGGACGGTCAGGGTGCCGATCAGCAACCCCTTGAGCTTATAGACCCAGGGCGCAGGGAATGCGAGCAGCGCCGCCCACAGCACGATGGTCGCTTCGACGCCGTTGCACATGTCCAGCACCTGCACGGCGAATCCCCGGATCGCCAGCGTATTGGCGTTGACCCACACCTGCCCACCGAAGACCTGGATCAGCCAGCCGGAGACCTGCGCCAGACTGGTGGTGAAGGGACCGATCACGTGCTCGCGCACGGGTGGCAGATAGACGATGCCGTAGGCGATCAGTCCGATTACGACGAACAACAAGAGAAATCGCTTCATGCGCGTGACGCTCCAGCGTTGATTGATCCGGCAATCAGAAAATGACGGGCACGAGTATAGCGCAGACAAACGGGGGGCCGGCGCCCCCCGCGGCGGTGTCACCTTCTCGCGCGGCCTCAGAAATTCTCGCTATCCTCCCACATCTCCGGCTGGAAACGCACCACGCGGTTGCGGCCGCCATCCTTCGCCTTGTACAGGGCGACGTCGGCGTACTTGATCACCTGCCACAGCGAATCGCCGTCGCCGGGATAATCGGCCACACCGATGGACACGGTCTTGTTGAGGACGTTGCCCGGAATCTGGAACTTGGTCGTGGCCACGGTTTCGCGCACCTTCTCGGCCACCTGTTCGGCCGTCGCGCCGTCGGTGTCCTGCAGGATCAGCATGAACTCCTCGCCGCCATAGCGGATCACCAGATCGGAGGCACGTACCGACTGCGAGAGGATCTTCGCCAACCCCTTGAGCACCGAGTCACCGGCATCGTGACCGTGGGTATCGTTGACCTTCTTGAAGTAGTCCATGTCCAGCATGAGTATCGACAGATGTGACTGCCGACGATGCGTGCTGGCGGTCAGGGTCTCGACGTATTCGTCCAGGAAGCGCCGGTTGTGCAGGCCGGTCATCGCATCCGTAAGGCTGGACGCACGCAGCGTGTCCATGAGGCGCTTCGCCTCCAGTACCGGCGCCGCCTCGCGCACGTAGGCGCGGATCAGGGTGACGTTCTCGCGCAGCGCGTCCGTGTCCTCGGTCTTCGCCACCAGTTGCAGCACGCTGCCCACCGTTCCCGACTGCATGATCGGGATGCAGACATGCGCCCAGCCGGATTCGTCCGGACTGAAGGCGGTGCACAACCCCGGCGTCTCGATGCCATCGATCAGATGGCCGGTGCGACAGGCACGACAGGCGTTGCTGCGCAGCAGAATCTGTCGACTGCACCAATGGATCTCTCCGTCCGCCGTACCATCCACCATGACGGCCGTCATGCGGTTCTTTGCCGCGTCGACCTCGTAGATCGAAAAGTGCTGCATGCCGAAACGCTCGACGACGATTTCCGCCAGCCGGGCGTAGACCTCGTGGCGCGTCTCGTCCTCTTCGATGGCCTGCTTGAAATGCGCCACGTCCACCAGCCCGGAGACCATGTGTATGGTTCCGGTCAGGAGATTCCGTCCGCCTTCCGAGGTCGTATGCAGCAACTGGGACACGTTGCGGCAGATACCGGAGAAACTTTGTTGCAGCAGACTGGTGAGGCGATTGATGTCGTCTGCAATCTGCCCGATCTCGTCGTTCGTCCTGCGCGTGATGCGTCGCGAGAAATCACCCTTGCCCGCGCACTCCACCGCGTGCTGCACCTCACTCGCGGTCAGCACCAAAGGCGAAATCATGCGGCGCAGGAAGATCAGTGCCACGAGCATGAACAACGCGATCGCTGCCACCATCACGCCGACCACCGTGATGGCGTTGGTCTTCAGATGCGAGATGGTAGTCGTGAGCGTGACCACACCCAGTACTGCGCCCTCCTCCGCCTCATGACATTGCAGGCAATTCACCGCGCCCTGATTGGAAGCGATGTACGGGATCGTGCTGCGAAAATGTGCCTCGAAACCGTCCTCGCCGACCTCGTAGAAGGGCTTGCCCGTGCGCAGCACCTCGCGCTCGATCTCGTCATTGGCGTGCTCGTTCGGCAGACCGGGGCCGAACTGCCTCACGACGTCCGGTCCGCGCACGACGCGTGCATAGTCCAGACCTTCGATATGCGATAGCTGCTGAAGGAAGTTCGAGCGTTTGTCGATCACGCCGTTGACCATCGCCTGAGTGAGATTCAGACGGATGATCTCGGCCGCGGTGCGGTTGTGCTCCTGCGCCATCACCAGCGAGAAATGCCGGAACGAATACAGACTCACGGCCGTCAGGGTCACGGTCATCAGCACCATGAGCCCGATGGAGAACAGCAACATCTTGATATTCAGTTTCATTCAGTCCCCCTGAATCTGCCCGTTCAGGCGCCGTCATGCATCGACGTCCCCGCTGAAGGCGGTCGTATTGTGAGGCAATTCACGCGCAGGCCAAAGTCCCGAGGCGAATATTTTTTGCGATATGGTTTCACGCGGACATCCGCCGCCCCTCAGGACAGGAGTTCCTCCACCACCAGTTGCGGACTGAGGCGGCCCTGGTACTCGTTGACGTCCAGGCGGTAGGCGATGCACACCCGGCCACCGCGCTCGGGCCAGTCGTCGATCGCGGCATTGAAGGCGATGGCATCGATCTCCCGCCCGCCGGCCGCGCGTAAACGCAGTCGCAAATGGCGTTCGCCGACGATGCGCTTGGAGATGAGCTCGAATTCACCGTCGAACACCGGTTCGGGGAAGCCCTGCCCCCAAGGCCCGCCGTCACGGATCATGAGCGCACCATCCAGGCCGATCTCGTCCACCGCCAGCGGCCCGTCACTGTGAACCACCGCCTGCAACTGGTCCGGATCGACCAGCGCCTGCACGCTCAGGTCGAGGGCTTCGCGGAAGATTTCGAGATGGGCCGACGGCAGGCTGAGTCCGGCCGCCATCGCGTGCCCACCAAAGCGAGAGATCAGGCCAGGCCATCTGGCGGCGACGCTGTCCAGGACGTCGCGAATATGCACCCCCTGGATGGAGCGCGCCGAACCCTTGAGTTCGCCGTCTCCCGCATCCGCGAACGCGATCACCGGCCGGTGCGTGCGGTCCTTGATGCGTGAGGCGAGGATGCCGATCACACCCTGGTGCCAGTCCGGTTCGTAGAGACAGAGCGCACTCGGCAGTTGCTCGGGCACCGTGGCGAAGAAATCGCCGAGGCGATCCAGTGCCTGCGCCTGCATGTCGGCCTCGATGTCCTTGCGTTCGCGGTTGAGGCCATCCAGGCGTATCGCCAGTTCACGGGCACGCGCCGGATCGTCGCTCAGCAGACACTCGATGCCGACCGACATGTCGTCGAGCCGGCCGGCGGCGTTCAGTCTGGGACCGAGCACGAAACCGAGATCGACCGCGCGCAGGCGTGACGAGGCACGGCCGGCGACCTCCAGGATCGCCCGGATGCCGGGCCGGCATCGGCCCTGGCGGATACGACGCAGGCCCTGTTCGACCAGGATGCGATTGTTGCGGTCGAGCGCCGCGACGTCGGCAACCGTCCCGAGGGCGACGAGATCCAGAAACTGCCCCAGATTCGGGTCGGCAATGCCGGATTGCTCGAACCATCCGCACCCGCGCAGCCGGCTGCGCAGCGCGAGCATGACGTAGAAAATCACGCCCACACCGGCCAGGGCCTTGCTCGGAAACGGATCCCCCGGCAGATTGGGATCGACGATGGCATCGGCGGCCGGGAGCCGCTCGCCCGGCAGGTGGTGGTCGGTGACCAGTACCTGCATGCCATGCGCGTGCGCCGCTTCGACGCCCTCGATGCTGGAGACGCCATTGTCGACCGTGACCAGCAAATCGGGCGAGATGCCCGCGGCAACCTCGACGATGGCCGGCGTAAGGCCGTAGCCATACTCGAAGCGGTTGGGAACGAGATAATGGACGTCGCGGGCCCCCATCGCCCGCAGCGCCAGAAGTGCGAGCGCCGTGCTGGTGGCTCCGTCGACGTCGAAGTCACCCAGCACCAGAATGCGTCGCTGCGCACGCAGCGCATCTTCCAGCAGATCCACGGCCCGCGGAATTCCGGACAACCGATCGACCGGCAACAGTCCCGCCAGGGCATAGTCGATCTCCTCAGCTGCGCGCACGCCGCGATGGGCATACACACGCCGCAACAACGGCGGCAGATGATCGAGCGCCGGGTCCACCACTGGAGCCTCGTAGCGGCGCAGCTGCCGTGCCATCCTCATCTCGCCCACTCCGCAAGCGGCCGCGATCGGCGCCAGATACGCCAGCGCTGCCCCGGTGAAATACTGAACCGACGGCCGTCGCCGGGATACAGATTCAGGGCGGCGACACGGCGCGTGCGCAAGGCGGTGACGAAGGCCGGCAGCCAGCGTCCTTCCAGTGCCGCAAGCGCGGAATGCACGCCGGCAACGTCATTCGTCAGGCTGGCGCGCTGGAGATCGCGCAACACCACCACACGATCGCCCGCATCGTCCACGCCGGCCTCGCGTGTCCAGCACTCGGGCGTCGCCGGCACCGGCCGGCAAACCCCGCCCGCCCAGACGACCACAGCCCGCCCGAGGAGCGAATCGTCCCATAGCATGGCCGGCGCGCCATCCCGACGAGATGGCAACACACCACCGCCCCACAACCACAGCCCATTGACCACCGGCTTGCCGGCCGCCGCGCGCGCACGATTGACCGGATGGTCGTGCAACACCATCTGGACTTCGGTCAGCCAGGTACACCAGCGCCGGCCGTCTTCGCCGCGCGGCATCTTGTCGCGCATCGAGCCGCCCCGCACGGCCTCCAGCGGAATCGTGGACAGTGACAGCGGCCGCGACGTTCGCAGATGCCAGTGCGCCGGTTCAGTCGACAGCAAGGTTCCGTCCTCACCGGACCCGAAGGCATTGATGGCGTCGCACAGGGATGCCGCCTCGGCAGCCGTCAACTCCGGCGCCACGGCCGACAGAAACAATTCCCGATGGTCGGCCTCGATGTGCACCGGATCGGCGCAGAGCCAGAAGCTGTCCCCCGCATCGCCGCACACCGCCTCACGCATCAGCGCGCCGGCCGGCAAATCCCGATCGGGGAAGGGTTGAAGACCAAACAGCGAGCAGAGTTGCGAATCGACGTCCGGAGGTAGGCCCTCGACGACATCGGCGCGTGCCAGACAGGATTCGAGTAACGGCAACTGCGTCGGTGACGGATCCACATCGTGATCGGTGCCGGCGGAGAACAGACCGGGAATCAGGGCATGCAGTACCGGTCGTCGTCGACCGTCGTCGAACGAATTCATGAAGCCGTGCGATCGCCGTCCCTGGCGGGCGCCGCCGGCGGGTGATCGGTCGGCGCGACATCGGCGAAAGGCGATTCGTAGGGAAATCGGACGTGGCCGAAACGGATCACCAGCACCGAGACCGCCAGCAGCAGCACACCGAGCGTCACGCCCAACAACTGCCAGAAGTCCATCGCCTTCATGTCGAGAATCAGATAGCGCGCCAAAGCCACGATGGCGATATAGATCGGAAGCCGCACCGGCAACTGCCCAGACTTCAGGTACATGGATACCATGGTCAGGACTTCCAGATAGATGAACAGCAACAGCAGGTCAGCCAGCCGCACCTCGCGCTGCGCGATCATGAGCGCGACTTCCTGCATGATTGCCACCACGGTGGCGATCGAGATGATCACCAGCGCAGCGGCTTCCAGCAGCTTGAGGGCATCGAGTCCGATCTTGCGCGGGGCATGAAGCATCGCGTACAGCCCTCTGGGCCAGGACGGAGTCAAGCGAAAGGCCGGCACCTTTCCACGAAAACCGTAAGGTGCGGCGGGGTGAAAATTGGTCGGGGCGAGAGGATTTGAACCTCCGACCACCTGAACCCCATTCAGGTGCGCTACCAGGCTGCGCTACGCCCCGTAAACCGCGAATATTACCCGAGAGAGGATCGGATAGGAAGGTCGAAGGCCGGTCAGCCGTCAGCCCTTGATGATGTCCAGCACTTCTTCCAGTTCGACGCGCAGCTGATGAATGATCTCGCGCGTCGACTCGTCCAGATCGCGACCTTCCGGACCGGCCAGCTTCTGGCGCGCGCCGCCGATGGTATAGCCCTGCTCGTACAGCAGGTTGCGGATCTGGCGGATCAGCACCACGTCGTGGCGCTGGTAATAGCGCCGGTTGCCGCGGCGCTTGACTGGCTTGAGCGTGGGGAACTCCTGCTCCCAGTAACGCAGTACGTGCGGCTTGACGCCGCACAACTCGCTCACTTCGCCGATGGTGAAGTAGCGTTTGCCGGGGATGACCGGCAGTTCGTCGTTATTGCCCGCTTCCAGCATACGCCTCGACCCTCGCCTTCAGCTTCTGACCCGGCCGGAACGTCACCACGCGACGGGCAGAGATCGGAATCTCCTCACCGGTCTTCGGGTTGCGGCCCGGTCTCTGATTCTTGTCACGGAGGGTGAAGTTGCCGAAGCCGGACAGTTTCACCTGGCGCCCGTTCTCAAGCGCGGCGCGCAGTTCCTCGAAGAACGATTCGACCAGTTCTTTCGCTTCGCGCTTGTTGAGCCCCAACTCCTCGAAGAGCCGTTCAGCCATCTCGGCCTTGGTGAGCGTCATCGATCAGGTCCTTAAAGCAGCCCCAACGTCTTTTTCAAGTCCGGCGACGATCCGAGCGACCAGATCGTCAACCTCCCCGTCGGTAAGAGTGCGCGACAAATCTTGTAAAATCAAGCCCAAAGCGACACTTTTTCGACCAGCAGGTACACCAGTGCCCGTATATACGTCAAACACATGGAATTCTCGAAGTTCGGACAGCCCGACGGCCTCGATCGCGGCCCCGATCCGGGCCGCCGATACCTCGGCATCCACCAGCAACGCGATGTCGCGGCGGATCGATGGAAAGCGCGACTGTTCCACATAGCGTGGTACACGCCCCAGGGTGATCGCCTCCAGGTCGAGTTCGAACAGATAGACCGGCCGATCGAGGCCCAGTTGTTTCTCGATGTCGGGGTTCAGTGCACCCAGCCAGCCACTGAGCTGACCGTCACGCGTGACTGCCGCGCTCTGTCCCGGATGCAACGCCGGGTGTACGCGGATTTCGAAATCAAACGCCTCCGGACTGCCGCCGACCGCCAGCAGCGACTCGACATCCCCCTTCAAGTCGAAGAAGTCGACAGCCCGTTCCGGCGCTGCCCACTGTTCCGGTAACGCAGTGCCACACAAAACGCCAGCAATCTTATTTTTCTGAATTAATTCATTATCTTGTGGAATAAAGCTCAGGCCTATCTCAAATATCCGGATACGCCTCTGCTGCCGATTGAGATTGTGTTGAACGGCCTTGAGCAGGCCGGCCCACAAGGTCGTCCGCATCACCGCCAGTTCGGATGAGATGGGGTTGGCGAGTGCGAGCGCTGCGCGGTCCGGCGACAGCAACTTCTCGTGTGCCGGATCGACGAAAGAGAACGTGATCGCCTCCTGGTAGCCCAGGGCCACCACATGCTCGCGCAGTCGCTGCACATCGATACGCGCCTCGTCCTTCACGCGGGCCGTCGGCGTGTAGCCGTAGTTCACGCTTGGAATTCGGTGATAGCCGTAGACGCGAGCGATCTCTTCGATCAGATCGACCTCGATAGCGAGGTCGAAGCGATGCGTGGGCGGCGTGACGTGCCAGCCTTCGTCGGTCCGCTCGACGGCACAACCCAGCCGGACCAGGATGGCCTCGGTCTCATCGGCCGCCAGCGCGACACCGATCAGCCGCTCGACCCGCGCCGATCGCAGGCGAATCGGCTCGATCTTTCGCAGTTGTGCCGCATGCAGGATGTCCGTCACCGGCCCCGTCTGACCGCCCGCGATGTCCAGCAGCAGCCGGGTTGCACGCTCCAACGCAGTGCCCGGCAGTGCGGGATCGACGCCACGTTCGAAACGGTGCGAGGACTCCGTATGCAACCCGTAGCGGCGGGCGCGGCCGGCCAGCGTCCGCGGGTCGAAATGTGCAGCCTCCAGGAACACGTCGACCGTCGTCGCATCGACGCCGCTGGACTCGCCACCCATGATGCCGGCCAGTGCCAGCGGACGCGCCGTATCGGCGATCACCAGGGCGTCCGGATCGAGTTCGATCACCTGGCCGTCCAGCAAGGTGAGCGTTTCGCCCGCCGTCGCCTTGCGTACCACGATACCGCCCGCGATCCGCGCGAGGTCGAAGGCATGCATCGGCTGGCCGAGCTCCAGCATCACGTAGTTCGTGACGTCGACCAGCGGACCGAGACTGCGGATGCCGGAACGGCGCAGGCGCTCGCGCATCCACAACGGCGTCTCCGCATCGGGCCTCAGGCCGCGGACCACCCGGCCGGCGTAACGCGGACAATCCGCGGCGGCATCGATATGCACCGGCAGGGTGTCGTCGATCGTCGCCGGAACGGATTCGATGGCGGGAGCGGCCAGCACGGCGCCGGTCAACACCGAGGTCTCGCGTGCGATGCCGGCAATACTCAGGCAATCGGCGCGGTTGGGCGTGAGATCGACCTCCAGCACCGAATCGTCGAGTTCCAGATAGGCACGCAGGTCGATGCCTGGCACGGCGTCATCCGGCAGCGGCATGAGTCCGTCGGCACTGTCGGCAAGACCGAGCTCCTTGGCCGAGCACAGCATGCCGAAGGACTCGATGCCTCTGAGCTTTGCCTTCCGGATGTCCAGGCCGCCCGGCAGCCGGGCGCCAACACGTGCGAACGGCACATGCATGCCTTCTCGCACGTTGGCCGCGCCACAGACGACCTGTACCGGCACGGCACCGCCATCGTCCACCTGACAGACACGCAGCTTGTCGGCATCCGGGTGCAGCGCCACCGATACCACACGGGCAACCGCCACGCCCTCGAAGGCCGGGGCGGCCGGTTCGATCGCATCCAACTCCAGTCCGGCCATGGTCAGACGATGCCCGAGGTCCTCCGCCGACAGACCGTGGTCGACCCATTCAAGCAGCCATCGATTGCTGATTTTCATCTCGAAAATCCTTTATTAAATTCACACAACATCATGATTTTAAATATATCAATGATGCAAA
>JAQVJI010000213.1 GCA_028695255.1 Chromatiales bacterium
ATCCCAGTTGGCCGTCACGACCGGTCAACGAGGAGGGGAAGCGGCGTCCGGCCCATGATCGCATGCCGGTACCACCGCGCAAAAATCAGGACGAGGAGGAGCACCCGCCGGATGCCGACGATAAACGTGATCGCCCGCGGGACGACGGACACGTCGACGAATATGCATGAGCGTTGAGTTCTTTCAGCATTGGATGGCGTGGCTGCCGGGGCTGGCGGCGCTGATCATCTGTCTGGTCCTGTTGTCGCGGATGAACCTCCAGCTGCGGCGGCTGCGCCAGCAGTGCGCCCTGCAGGAAACTGCGATCCTGTCCTTGCGCGGTGCATTGAGCGCGCTCTGTTCCGACGAGATGGGTGTCGATCAGCGCCAGACGCTGGTCGAACGCAAGCTCAAGCAACTGTCCGAACAACAGCAGCAGTTGCTGATGCGCGACCCCGAGTCCGGTCCTTACATGCAGGCCATTCGTCTGGCACAGAAAGGCGCATCGAAGGAAGAAATCATGTCCACCTGTGGCCTGACTCGTGGCGAGGTGGAACTGATCGCATCCCTGCATGGCGGCGATTCGCCGCGCAGGGCGACGTGAACGGAACGCCCGATGAGTCCTTGTCGGGCGCATCTGGCGTACCATCCAACCCCATGATCCCATCCAAGGAGGAATATCGGCATGAACGGATTTCCACTCTCTACATACGGCAGGATATGCGGCGTACCGGCCGCCCTCGGATTGCTGCTGCTCGCATTGATGGGACAGACCCGGGCGGACGCGATCCTGTTTCCGTACGTGGTCAAGAGCGCATCGGTGACGACCATCCTGTCGGTCATCAATACGGCTGATTCCCAGTCCGTGCCCAGCGGCGAGTTGTACCGCGCGGACAACCATATCCATATCCGATTCATTGGCAAGGCCGGTGCTTCCGCCACCGATCCCGAGGCGATGTGCGAGGGTTACAACTTCACGGTCCCGAGTTCTCGCCACGATATCGTGTCCTTCGACGTGAGCGGTCGTTTCGGAGACCCGCATGGCGTGCTGTTCGGCGACGTCACCGACTATGGGCGCGATCTTGCCGGTCTGCGCGGCGATGCGCCGGCGCGTGCCTTCGTGCTGGTAGACAACAACAATGCCGTGAATCCGCCGGCAGGTGTGGGGCCAGGCTACGAATCGACGCTGTTCGGTGAGGCGTTGGTGCTGGAATTCGTGAATGGCGCGGCCTGGGGATACCGTGCGCTGAACAAGCCCAGCGTCGGCCACGAGCCGCTGGCGGGCGGTACCTTGCTGGATTTCAGGCCGGACGACTGGTTCATGGACGAGGCCGCCGCGACCCCCGTATCGGGTGTCGCGGCGGGCATCCCGGTGCTCGGATTCAACGCGGCCGCGAACCGGCGGGGACTGGCGCGGGCGACCGTGCTGCCGTGGGCGGAGTTCGAAACGGTCTTCTTCGTGACGCCGACCGCCGCCAACCAGTACCAGGGAGGGCTCAACGTCCGCGTACGTCCGAACCTGAGCGGCTATGCGAACGACGGTGGGGCGGCGTTGATCGATCGCGACGAATCGCCCATCTCGGGCGCGAGTTCGGTGGATGTGGTCTGTGTCGGCGCGGTGGGTCTGACGGAGCTGTTTTCCGGATTCGTGGTCAACACGCCAAGCCTGGCGGGACAGGGTGGGTGGACCAACATCGAGGTCCGGACGGGCGGTCTGTCCGGCAGCGGGATCGTCGCCACGCCGCATGCCGCAGTGATCAAGCTGGAGTACGGTCTGGAAGCCCTGTTTGCCGGTGAATTCGTCGGCGGGGTCGTCAATAATGGATTTCTGATGACTGTGGACCAGATCGTGCTTCCGTGAGCGGGGCGCTCACGGAAGCACGCCAGCGATGCTGGCTGGACATATGGGCGGGCTGTGGTTAGAATGCGCGGCCTGGTTCGGCGGGGCTGGAACCGGGCGTTGGATTGTCGATCCGCGTCCACCGCCAAGAGATACGATAAAAAAAGGGCCCGCTAAGGGCCCTTTTTGTTAGCTGGTTTGTTAGCTGGTTTGTTAGCTGGGAAGAGGCGGGCGTTGCAGGTTTCTTCGACCGCCCGGGAGTTCCGGGCGGTGTTGTCGGACGGGCCAAGTGCCCTTTTTTTGTTTTTGGCGGACGCAAGTTGGTGACGGTGGATTCAGCAAGCGGGGTTGCAGCCAGTCTGGACCGGATCATCCGGCCGGTGGTGACCGGTCTCGGCTATGAGCTGTGGGGCATCGATTATCGCGTCGGCCGCGGTAACGCGTTGCTGCGTGTTTACATCGATGGCGCAGACGGCATCACGCTCGATGACTGTACGTTGGTGAGCGGTCAGCTGAGTGCCGCGCTGGACGTCGAGGACCCGATCCAGGTGGCGTATACGCTGGAGGTGTCCTCGCCCGGGATGGACCGACTGTTGATGGCGCCCGACCACTTTCAGCGTTACGCGGGCAGCCGCGTCAAGATCCGCCTGCAATGGCCGGTCGAGGGGCGCCGCAGTTATGAAGGGCGCCTGACCGGCCTGGACGACGGTAAGGTGCTGTTGGAAATCGAGGGTAACGTCGTCGCGCTGCCGCTGGATGCGATAACGCAGGCGCGGGTTGTGCCGGAATATTGATAGTGCAGGGCGGTTGAACTGGAGACCTATGGCCATGAACAAAGAGATTCTGTTTGTCGTCGATGCCGTGTCGAACGAGAAGGGCGTCGATAAAGAAATCATCTTCGAGGCCATCGAAGCGGCATTGGCGTCGGCCACCCGCAAGAAACATGGCGGCGAGATCGACGTGCGCGTTGCCATCAACCGCGAGAACGGTGACTACGAAACCTGGCGCCGTTGGCTGGTGGTGGATGACGAGGACCCGGAATTCGAATCTCCCGAGCGGCAGATCCTGCTGTCCTATGCGCGCCAGAAGAAGGGCGACGCGGAGATCGGCGACTATCTCGAAGAGCCGATGGAGTCGGTCGACTTCGGACGCATCGCGGCGCAAACCGCGAAACAGGTGATCGTGCAGAAGGTGCGCGAGGCCGAACGTGCGAAGGTGGTCGAGGAATACCTTGATCGTATCGGTACGCTGGTCATGGGGCAGGTCAAGCGCGTCGAACGCGGCGGTGTATACATCGATCTGGGCGCCAACGCAGAGGGCTATATTCCGCGTGATGAGATGGTGCCGCGCGAGTCGGTGCGTACCGGCGACCGGCTGCGCGGCTACCTGCGCGACGTACGTTCCGAACCGCGCGGTCCGCAGTTGTTCGCCAGCCGCACCGTGCCGCAGTTTCTGATCGAGCTGTTCAAGCTCGAAGTGCCAGAAGTTGGGCAGGGACTGATCGAAATCATGGGTGCCGCACGCGATCCGGGCCTGCGTGCCAAGATCGCCGTGCGTTCGCACGATCCCCGTCTCGACCCGGTCGGTGCCTGCGTCGGCATGCGTGGTTCGCGCGTGCAGTCCGTGTCGAACGAGCTTGCCGGTGAACGCATCGATATCATTCTGTGGGACGACAATCCGGCGCAGTTCGTGATCAACGCGATGTCGCCCGCGGAGGTGCTGTCGATCGTCGTCGACGAGGACAAGGGCAGCATGGACATCGCCGTGTCGGAAGAAAAGCTTTCCCAGGCCATTGGCCGTGGCGGCCAGAACGTGCGTCTGGCATCGCAGCTGACCGGCTGGGAGCTGAACGTGATGACCGACAAGCAGGCGGTGGAGAAGAGCGAGGAGGAATCGCGCCAGCTCCAGAACATGTTCATGGAAAGCCTGGACGTCGACGAGGAGGTCGCGGTCATTCTGGTACAGGAAGGGTTCTCCTCCATCGAGGAAGTCGCCTACGTGCCGACCTCCGAGATCATGCAGATCGAGGAGTTCGACGAAGACATGGTCGAGGAACTGCGTCGGCGTGCGCGTGACGCACTGCTGACCAAGGCCATCGCCAGCGAAGAGCAGCTCTCGGATCAGGAGCCGGCCGAAGATCTCCTTGGCATGGATGGCATGGAGCGCGAACTCGCATTCAAACTTGCTGCCAATGGCGTGCGTACCATGGAAGAACTGGCCGAGTTGGCGGTGGACGATCTCGTAGAGATGAGCGGTCTGGATCCGGATACGGCAGGCCAGCTCATCATGACCGCACGCGCGCCATGGTTCGAACAGGGCGTCAGCGAGTGATGATCACCATAGGGGGCCGCATATGGCAGACGTAACCGTAAAGCAGCTGTCCGAGGTGGTGGGAACGCCCGTCGAGCGTTTGCTGGAGCAGCTCGCGGAAGCGGGTGTGTCGGTATCCGATGCCGACCAGACCGTCACCGACGACCAGAAGATGCAGCTGCTGGATTATCTGCGCAAGAGTCATGGCAAGGATGC
>JAQVJI010000214.1 GCA_028695255.1 Chromatiales bacterium
CGGAGGTGCGGGAGAAGGAGAAGCTTTCGGCCATCGGCCGCGTGGCGCTACGAGTGGCGCACGACATCAACAACCCGCTTACCGTCATCAAGAACAGTGCCCACCTGCTGAAGCAGGACCTGGTCGGCCATGACTTGGCCAGAGTCGACCTGGATCGCATCCTGCACCACTGCCAGCGCTGCACTTCGACCGTCGACAACCTGTTGCGGTTCGGACGACCGCTGCGACTCAAACTCGAATCCATCGACGCCAATGCCTGCATGAGGGCGTTTCTCGACGATCTCGCGCAGCGTCGGGCAGGTGTGCCGGTGCGATTCTCGACGCGAGTCCCGGACGGCCTGCGCATCGTCGGGTACCGTCATCAACTGGAGCAGATGATGGACAACCTGATGGACAACGCGCTGGAGGCCAACGGTGGCCGTGAGGTGGGCGTCGAGACCGGCCGCGACGGCGATCGCATCTACATCCGGCTGACCGATCACGGCGCAGGCTTCGATCCGGCGCACCTCGACGAGGTGTTCGATCTCTTCTACACCAGCAAGACGCACGGCACCGGGCTCGGTCTTCCCAACGCGCTGGCGATCGCCCATGCGCACCAGGGTGAAATCCGTATCACCGACCCGGCGGCCGGTCAGGTCACGGTCTGGCTCAGGGAGGCGGGACCGGCGCGTACCTGACCGGCGCAACGTGCGGGTCAGGCGATGCCGAGTTCGGGTGCCCGCGACAATGCGACGGCCTGCGACCGGTCCAGCGGCACCACCGTACGTTCGAGCAGTCGTCTCCCATTCGCACCGAACAGGTGGTCGAAGAACGGACGCATCACGGCGTCGTTCCACTGTGAGTAGATCATGTTGAACGGGCCGACGATCGGGTAGTCGCCACTGGACGCAGCCGCCACGCTCGGTGGCACGCCATTCACGCGCAATGCCTTGAGGGCGCCGCGCTCGACGAATGGTTTTGCCAACACCCAGCTCGCGATGCCGAGACAGGAGCGAAAACGCAGCAACTGGCGCAACTGGTCCTGGTCGGTCTTGGCATACAGTGCCTGTGCCGACCAGCCTTCACCCGGCTTCAGGATCAGATGTTTCACCGGCTCGAAATAGGTCTTCTCGCAATGCTCGTGCACGATCAGGGCGATCGGTCTTGTTTCTCCGCCGAGTTCCGACCATTGCGTGATCTGACCGCGAAACGCCCGTTTCAGGTCGTCGTAACGAATGTCTTCCACCGGGTTGTCCGGCGCGGTGAGCACGACCTTGACGTCGCGCGCCACGGTGATCCAGTGGAGCTTCTCGGCCGGCGATCCCTCGACCGGACAGCACAGGTTGCCGAGATGCGCGCGTCCGCTGGCTGCCGCCATGTACCCGTCGTCGCAGCCACCGCCCAGCACGGTGATGCGTTGTCCGGTTTCGCGGTGCAGGTCTTCCGCCAGCAGATCCAGAAATCCGTCCTTCAATAGCCGCGACCCGGCGATCGTGAGCTCCGATGGGAGCGGTGCAGCCTGTGCCAGCTTGAGCGCGTCGCGACTGAAGGGCGACAGGCACAGGTCGGTCGGTACGCGATCGACGGCTGCCTGCGGCGCGCGCAGCCACGAGCCGCCGAAACCGAGGCCGAAGCCGGCGGCAGTGATGCCGGTGAGCGTGGACAGGAAGCGCCTGCGGTTCATGTGGTTTCCTCGCGTGCGAGTTTGCGCAGCAGTGTCTTGTAATCGATTTGCAGAATGCGTGCCGCGCGTGCCTTGTTGCCTTGCGCGAGTTCCATCACTTGTTCGATGTGCCGCCGTTCGGCTTCCGCCAGCGAACAGGCCGGGTCGTCCTGGCGTTCGCCTGACGGGGTGCGGCCGGGCCGCTCGGTGAACATCGCGCGGTCGATCTCGTAGGTGGCGTCAGCGCAGAGGATGACGGTCTCCTCGATCAGGTTTTCGAGCTCGCGCACGTTACCTGGCCAATCCAGTCCCTTGAGATAGAGCAGCGCTTCCGGCGTCAGTCGGCGTGCCCGCTTGCCGTGGGCGCGGCTGTAGCGATGCACGAACTCCTCCGCCAGCAATGCGATGTCATCGCGCCGTTCGCGCAGCGGCGGCAGCGTGCAGCTCAGGACGCGCAACCGATGATACAGATCGCGGCGGAAGCGTCCCTGGGCCACCAGCGATTCCAGCGATTCGTTGGTGGCGCTGACGACCCGGAAGTCGACCTCGATTTCCTGATCGGAGCCGACCGGGCGCAAACGTCGCTCCTGCAGGACGCGGAGTAGCTTTGCCTGCAACAGGGGCGACATGGTGTTGACCTCGTCGAGGAACAGCGTGCCGCCATTGGCCTCGACGAACAGGCCCTTGCGGTCCTGCGTTGCGCCCGTGAATGCGCCGCGGCGATGACCGAACAGTTCCGAGTCGGACAGTTCATCGGGTATCGATGCCATGTTGATGGCGACGAAGGGTCCCCGTCCGGCGTGAATCGCACGCGCGATCAACTCCTTGCCGGTACCGCTCTCGCCCTCGATCAATACGCTCGCACTGACGCTGCGTATCTTGAGGATCCATTCGCGCAGATCGCGCATCGCCGTGCTTTCGCCCCGGATGCAGCCGATGTGGGAGTCGTGCACCGCGACGTAACGCGCACGGAACGCCAGGTCCTGCTCGGTCTTGGCGATGATGAGGGCGACCGAGTCCGGATCGAAGGGCTTCGGCAGAAAGTCGAAGGCGCCGGTCTTGATCGCACGCACCGCATTCTCGATCGTCGAGTAGGCACTGATGACGACGACGGGTACATCGGGTGTGACGCCCTTGATGCGCGGAATGACGTCGAAGCCGTCGAAGTCAGGGATGACCAGATCCAGGAATATCAGGTCGGGTGCGATGCCGGGCAGCTCGCGCTCGATGTCGAACGCACCGGTGCGGATGTCCACCTCGTAGTCGCCGCAGGTACGAATGACGCGTGCAAGTATTTCTGCGACGTCGGGTTCGTCGTCGATGACGAGCACGCGCAGGGCTGCATTCGCAGTTGGACTCGCGGTGCCGTTGTCCGGCGCGCGGGTTGCGGCTGGGCGGGCGTTCAGCACGATTTTCCTCGGCGATGACGAGTGAATTGCAGGCGGCGATGAAGATGGTTCTGCATGGCGGGACACTCTAGGCGGTATTCGCGCGAAATCAATAGCCCTGATGCAGTTGTCGCGCAATCCATCGCGCGTCGTCACCGAATTTTTATCACCACTTCCTGATTTTCTTCTCGATCTATGGCATTTCGCCCCAGTTTCTCTCGGGGCGCCATGGCGCTTTGCCCCTGTTCTCCATGTCTGTCGCAATCCCAGCCGGGCAAGACCGCGCTGTCGCCCCGCATTTCGCTGATGGCACGTCGGCTGCATTGGTGATCGCGATCCGGCGGTCGTTGTGGTCGTGATGCCGGATCGCGGGTCGTGAACGGAAACCTCGGTTGTTGCGGCAGGGACGATGCCCGCATGAGCAGGCCTCTCGCAAGGTCTGTCATTTCACTCAATCCATAGGCACGGGAGGAACACATGGCATTCAGACTGGCGACATCGTTCGCGATCGGTTCCCTGCTGTGCGCCGCCATGATGGCGGGCAATGCGCAGGAATTGACAACGAAGGAAATCGGGGCCGGCCCCGACTACTGGCCCAATCGCGAAAAGGCGATACCACACACGTCGGGAGACAGGGCATTCAGCAACACCTACGACAACTGGAAGGATCGGGCCGCGCTGGAGGAAGGCAAGAAGAAGGGCCTGATGTCGCATGAAATGAACTTCAAGGATTTCCGCTGGGCGGAGAAGAGCTTCGATGCCGAGGCCATCGTCGACATGGGCAAGGAGATCTATCACCGCCCCAATGCCAAAGGTACTTCCTGCGCGTCCTGTCATGGTCAGGATGGCGCCAAGATCAAGAATGTCTATACCCGCTATCCGGTCGTCAACAAGCGTCTGAATCGCGTCGTGGTCGTGCCCACGCAGATCGCCACCTGTGCCACCGAACGCATGGGCGAGCAATGGGTGGAGGACACGAAGCCGAACTCGTTGCTCGACTTCTACATCGCCTCGCTGGCGGACGGCAAGGAGATCGAGGTCGACGTGTCGTCGGGTCCGATGAAGGCTTCGTACGAACGCGGTCGCGACCTGTTCTTCAAGCGCACGGGCCATTTCAACTTTGCCTGTGCGAGCTGCCACACGCCATCGACGGTAGGTTCCTACCTGCGCGGCCAGCGTCCTTCGACCTTCTTCGGTGATGCGGCGACCTATCCGATCTGGCATTTCCCGTATGCGCTGGCCGGCGACGATCTGGAGTACGTGTTCACGCTCCAGCATCAGATCAAGTCCTGTCAGATGCTGTCCCGCA
>JAQVJI010000034.1:0-12506 GCA_028695255.1 Chromatiales bacterium
CATGTCGGAGCGTGGCAGAATGTCCGCATTCATCCACGGATTTCAGGCGCCCATCGTGAACGTCGACATTGCCACCGGCTTGCTGGACGCGGCTCGCCAGCAGCCATCACCCAACCGGGACGCGCGCCCGCCCGGCATGACGCCGGAACTGATCGTGATCCACGCCATCAGCCTGCCGCCCGGCGAATTCGGCGGGCCGTGGATCGATGCGCTGTTCCGGAATGGGCTCGACCCCGATGCCCATCCGTATTTCCGCGACATCGCCGGTTTCAGGGTGTCCGCGCACCTGCTGATCCGGCGCGACGGCGAGATCGTGCAATACGTGCCCTTCCATGCCCGCGCCTGGCACGCCGGCGTGTCGAATCATCAGGGACGCGAACGCTGCAACGATTTTTCGATTGGCATCGAATTGGAAGGCTGCGACGAGCGGCCGTTCGAGTCGGTGCAGTACGAGGTGCTTGCGAGGGTGATCCGTGCGCTGGTCGCGGCCTATCCGGGGTTGGAGCCGGAACGCGTCGCTGGTCACGCCGACATCGCGCCGGGCCGCAAGACCGACCCGGGGCCGCATTTCGACTGGGCGCGCCTGCGGGCGCTGCTGGAGACGTAGGCCCGGCACTGCGCGTCAGGCGATCAACTCCAGCAAATACTGTCCGTAGCGGGTCTTGGCGAGCGGTTCGGCCAGGCGCGCCAGCCGTTCGGCGTCGATGTAGCCCATGCGCCAGGCGGTTTCCTCCGGGCAGGCGATCATCAGGCCCTGCCGTTCCTCCACCACATGCACGAAGTTGGCGGCGTCGAGCAGCGATTCGTGCGTGCCGGTGTCGAGCCAGGCGATGCCGCGGCCGAGACGTTCGACGCGCAGCCGGTTCTGTTGCAGGTAGACGTTGTTGACGTCGGTGATCTCCAGTTCGCCGCGCGCCGATGGCTTGAGCGAGCGCGTGATCTCGACCACCGTGTTGTCGTAGAAGTAGAGCCCGACCACGGCATAGCGCGAGCGCGGTTTCGCGGGTTTTTCCTCGATGTGGGTCGCGCGGCCCTGCGCGTCGAATTCGACCACGCCGTAGCGCTGCGGATCTTTCACGAAATAGCCGAAGATCGTGGCGCCGATGTCGTGATTGGTCAGCGCGCTGTGCAGGGAATCGGCGAGACCGTGGCCGAACAGCAGGTTGTCGCCGAGCATCAGGCTGACCGGGCTGTCGCCGATGAACGATTCGCCGATCAGGAAGGCCTGGGCGATGCCGTCCGGCGACGGCTGCACCGCGTACTGGATGTCGATGCCCCATTGCGCGCCGTCGCCGAGCAGGGCCTGGAAGTCCGGCTGATCCTTGGGCGTGGTGATGATCAGAAATTCCCGGATGCCGGCCGTCATGAGGCAGGAGATCGGGTAATAGATCATCGGCTTGTTGTAGATCGGCATCAGCTGCTTGCTGGTGGTCAGCGTCAGCGGATGCAGCCGCGTGCCGGAGCCGCCGGCCAGGATGATGCCCTTGTATTCGTCGCCGTTCGCCATGGCCGTCCCGTCGTTGTGCGTCGCGGCATCTTAGCAGGCCCGGCGCGGATCACTCCACAGAGTCGGTTATGCTGTCGCGCCATGCGTGCGCTCTACACCTTCCTGTTCCATCTCGCCCTGCCGGCGGTGTTGCTGCGCCTGTGGTGGAAGTCGCGCCGCAATCCGGCCTACCGGCGCCGCATCGGCGAGCGCTTCGGCCGCATTCCCCGATTGCCTGCGCGCCCGCGCATCTGGGTGCATTGCGTCTCGGTCGGCGAGACGATCGCCGCCGCGCCCCTGCTCAGGTGTCTGCTGGAGCGCCATCCCGATCATGCCCTGCTCGTCACCACCACCACCCCGACCGGCTCGGATCAGTTGCGGCGGCTGTTCGGGGAGACGGTGGAGCACTGTTATCTGCCGCTCGACCTGCCGTTTGCGGTCAAGGGTTTTCTCGATCGCGCCGCGCCCCGTCTGGCGGTGGTGCTCGAAACCGAGCTGTGGCCGAACCTGTATGCCGCATTGGCCGCGCGCGGCATACCCTTGATCCTGATCAACGCGCGTCTGTCGGAGCGTTCCTTCGACGGCTACCGCCGGTATGCGCCGACCCTGGCGCGCGAGACCCTGGGGGTGGTACGCGTGCTGGCGGCGCAGGGCGAGCTGGACGCGGCACGATTTCGTGCGCTCGGGATCGATCCGGCGCGCGTCGTGGTGACCGGCAATCTCAAATTCGACCTCGATTTGCCGGCGGATCTGGACGAGCAGGGCAGGGCGCTGCGTGAGGAGCTGGGCGACGGTCGGCCGGTATGGGTCGCCGCCAGCACGCATGCCGGCGAGGAGGCCGAGGTGCTGGCGGCGCATCGTGCGGTGCTGACCGCGCTGCCGGATGCGCTGCTGGTGCTGGTGCCGCGCCATCCCGAACGTGCGGGCGAGGTGGAACGGCTCACCGTCGAGGTGGGGCTGCCGGCCGCGCGCCGCAGTCGCGGCGATGCGGTGACGGCAGAGACGGCGGTCTATCTGGTCGATACGCTGGGCGAACTGATGCGCTTCTATGCAGCGGCGGACGTCTGCTTCGTCGGCGGCAGTCTGGTGCCGGTCGGCGGCCACAACCTGATCGAGCCGGCCGCACTTGGCCGGCCGGTGCTGAGCGGCCCGTTCCTGCACAACTTCACCGAGATCGCCACGCGCCTGCGCGAGCATGCGGCGCTGGTCGAGGTGGGCGATGCGCCGGCACTCGCCGATGCCGTGCTGTCGCTGTTGCGCGACACGGCGGCGCGCGCCGGGCTGGGTGAGGGCGCGCGCGCCGTGGTGTCGAGGAATCGTGGTGCACGGCAGCATACGCTCGAATTGATCGACCCCCTGCTCGGGAATGACTGAGCCGCCCGCTTTGACATTCCTCTCCGCTTATCCCCAAGGGGATATTTCAACGTGATGACGGATTCGCCGGGTCGTGTCTCCTGCGCGCAACAGGTGCGTGAAATGACGCAAAGTTGACCTGCATCAATTACCCTTGTGGCCGGATACAAAATAGTGCGCGTGTCTGAATTTAGACGCGATTTCGCGTGCCGGGCCACCGCGCGCCAAGTCTCATTTCTTCAACCGGGGGAAGCATATGGAACAGCAACAGACCTACAACTATAAGGTCGTGCGGCAGTTCGCCATCATGACCGTAGTCTGGGGTATCGTCGGCATGCTGGTCGGCGTCATCATCGCCGCCCAGCTCGTCTGGCCAGTACTCAACTTCGACCTGCCGTGGCTGACCTTCAGCCGTCTGCGGCCGTTGCACACCAACGCAGTGATCTTCGCCTTCGGCGGTTCGGCGCTGTTCGCGACTTCGTACTACATCGTTCAGCGCACCTGCCAGACGCGTCTGTTCTGCGACGGGCTCGCGTCCTTCACGTTCTGGGGCTGGCAGGTCGTGATTCTGCTGGCCGCCGTCAGCCTGCCGCTCGGGCTGACCTCCGGCAAGGAATACGCCGAACTGGAGTGGCCGATCGACCTGCTGATCGCCGTCGTGTGGGTGAGCTACGCGGTGGTGTTCTTCGGCACCGTCGTCAAGCGCCGGGTCAAGCACATCTATGTGGCGAACTGGTTCTTTGCTGCCTTCATCATCACCATCGCCGTGCTGCACATCGTCAACAGCGCGGCCATCCCGGTCACGCTGTTCAAGTCCTACTCGGCCTATCCGGGTGCGATGGACGCGATGGTGCAGTGGTGGTACGGCCACAACGCGGTGGGCTTCTTCCTGACCGCCGCCTTCCTCGGCATGATGTACTACTTCGTGCCCAAGCAGGCCGGCCGCCCGGTGTTCTCGTATCGTCTGTCGGTCGTGCACTTCTGGGCCCTGATCTCCCTCTACATGTGGGCCGGCCCGCACCATCTGCACTACACCGCGCTGCCGAACTGGGTGCAGTCCACCGGCATGGCGTTCTCGCTGATGCTGCTGGCGCCCTCCTGGGGCGGCATGATCAACGGCATCATGACCCTCTCCGGCGCCTGGCATAAGCTGCGCACCGATCCCATCATCCGCTTCCTGATCGTCGCGCTGTCGTTCTACGGCATGTCGACCTTCGAGGGCCCGATGATGTCGATCAAGACCGTCAACGCACTGTCCCACTACACCGACTGGACCATTGGCCACGTGCATTCCGGTGCGCTGGGCTGGGTGGCGATGATCTCCATCGGTTCCCTCTACGTGCTCATCCCGGTGCTGTTCGGCAAGGACCGCATGTACTCCGTCAAGCTGATCGAGTGGCACTTCTGGATGTCCACCATCGGCGTGGTGCTGTACATCGTCGCGCTCTGGATCGCCGGCATCACGCAGGGCCTGATGTGGCGCGCGGTGAACCCGGACGGCACCCTCACCTACAGCTTCGTGGAGAGTCTGGTGCAGATGTATCCGTACTACTTCGTGCGCTTCCTCGGCGGTGCCATCTTCCTGGGTGGCATGTTCGTGATGGCCTACAACGTGTGGAAGACCGCGGCGGGCGCCAAGCCCGTGAACGCCGCGATTCCGCAGGTCGCCGCTCACTGAGGACAGAGGAGAAACCAACATGAGTCATGAAGCGGTAGAGAAAAACATCGGCCTGCTCGGCGTGCTGGCGTTCCTCGTCATCACGGTGGCGGGTCTGGTGCAGATCGTTCCGCTCTTCTTCCTGAAGAGCACCACCACGCCGGTCGAGGGCCACAAGCCCTACACCGCACTGCAACTGGAAGGGCGCGACGTCTACATCCGCGAGGGCTGCTACACCTGCCATTCGCAGATGATCCGTCCGTTCCGCGCCGAGACCGAGCGTTACGGCCACTACTCGGTGGCGGGCGAGTTCGTCTACGACCACCCGTTCCAGTGGGGTTCCAAGCGTACCGGTCCCGATCTGGCGCGCGTGGGCGGCCGCTACAGCGACGACTGGCATCGTGCGCACCTGATCAACCCGCGTCACGTGGTGCCGGAGTCGAACATGCCGGGCTTTCCGTGGCTGGATCGCAACGTCATCGATCACGAACTGACTGCGACGAAGATGGAGCGACTGCGTGCCGTCGGGGTGCCGTACACGGATGCCGAGATCGCCGCTGCGGCTGGCGAGGTGCAGGGCAAGACGGAGATGCAGGCACTGATCGCCTACCTGCAGGGCATGGGCACTGCGATCCAGAGTCGGAGATAAACGGTGACCGGCATCCTCCAGGGCCTGCTCACACTACTGCTGATGGCGCTGTTCATCGGCATCGTGTGGTGGGCCTACGGCAAAAAACAGAAAAAGCACTTCGACGAGGCCGCCAACCTGCCGTTCGCCGACGAAGAATCGGCACGCAGGGGCAAGCAGCCGCATGAAGGAGAGAAGCAATGAATGAGCATGACATGAGCCTTTTCTGGCACCTGTGGGTGGTGGTGCTGACGCTCGGCAACATCGCGGGCATCTACTGGCTGATCCGCTGGACCAGCAAGCGGCGCCCCGGTGAAGTGGCCGAAGGCGCGGAGATGGAACACGTCTGGGACGGTGACCTGCGCGACTACAACAACCCGCTGCCGCGCTGGTGGCTGTGGATGTTCTACGGCACGATCGTCTTCGCCCTGGGTTATCTCACGCTGTTCCCGGGCCTCGGCCGTTTCGAAGGCTGGCTCGGCTGGACGCAGGAAAACCAGTGGGAGCGCGAGGTGCAGCGTGCGGAGGCGCAGTACGGGCCGATCTACGCCAACTATGCCAAGCAGGACGTCGCGGCACTGGCGGCCAACCCGGAAGCGGTCAAGACCGGGCGGCGCCTGTTCCTCAACTACTGCGCGAGCTGTCATGGTTCGGATGCCCGCGGCGCCCGCGGCTTCCCGAATCTGACGGACGGCGAATGGCAGTGGGGCGGTGAGCCCGACACCATCAAGCAGACCGTCCTGCATGGCCGTCAGGCCATCATGCCGGTGCGCGGTCTGACCGGAACGCTGACCGATGCCGAGGTCGACGAGGTCGTTCATCACGTGCTCAGCCTGTCGGGTCGTGATGCGGATGCCGGCAAGGCGGCCGCCGGCCAGGCGTTGTTCATGGCGCAGTGCATGGCCTGCCATGGTCCGGAGGGCAAGGGCAATCCGATGCTCGGTGCGCCGGATCTCACCAACGACATCTGGTTGTACGGTGGTGGCGTCGAGGATATCCGCAAGACCATCAGTCAGGGTCGCCAGGGTTTGATGCCCAATTTCAGTGACTTCCTCGGCGAGGAACGCGTGCATCTGCTCGCGGCTTACGTGTACAGCCTGTCCCAGCATTGATCCAGAGAATGGTGGCGGGCCGCCGGATGGCGGCCCGCCGCTCGGCGAACGCCAGGGCAGCCCTTCCAGGAAAGTGCTGCACGAGTGAGTCCCGCGGGATTCGCCAGTGCGCTGATCGGACGGTTTGAACGTTACGATCGGGGCGGGGCCATCCGGCCCCTTCCAGAAACGCTGAACCCGATCAGTGTTTCCATAGGAAGTCGTCGCCTTGGGCCGATCGCCAGGATTTTCCCAAGCGAGAGGTGTCGGCTATGGAAGTTCTCAAGCTCCTGTTTACGAGTTGGATTGGCCTGTTGTCCCTGTTCACGGTGGCCTTTGCCATCGGGATGGTGATCTACCTGTTCGTGTTCTTTTCCCGGGAATCGAAGAAGGGTCCCGAATAAGGCAACTCCGGGGCCGGCCTGCTGCCGGCCCCTTCCTTTGCGCCCCAGGCATGCTCGATTGCCGCCGACGATCTCCGGATACCTTCGAATCAGGCGGTTTTCAGCATTTCATGAATATTGTCGCCGTCTATCCGGGATGCGGGCTGGATTGATCTTGGTCATTTATTAGCGCATCCTTATCCAGTCAAATGGGTCGGTGACGAATCGGTGCGGCCCTTCTCCGCGGTCTGGTTGTGTGACAACCGGCTACCCGTCATACCGAATGCATCGTCAAGAACGCGCAACGCCGTGCCTGCGGCGTTTTTTCCTGTTTTCGTCATTGCCGCCGAGGCGGCCCGGTGATCGTTCATGAGTAACCAAAAAGTCGAGCGGAATCCCCCTCCAGGCAACGAGAAAGATCTCTACGCCAAACACCAGAAGGTCTACCCGCGCGAGGTCCATGGCATCTTCGCGATGCTGCGCACGCTCGGCGTACTGGTGCTGCTCGGCATCTACTACGGCGTGCCGTGGATCAACTGGGGCGACCGTCAGGCAGTCCTGTTCGATCTGCCTGGGCGCAAGTTTCACGTGCTGGGTCTGACCTTCTGGCCGCAGGACTTCTTCCTGCTCGCGGTGCTGCTCATCATCGCGGCCCTGTCCCTGTTCTTCTTCACCGCGCTGGCCGGCCGTTTGTGGTGCGGCTATGCCTGTCCGCAGACCGTCTGGACCGAGGTGTTCCTGTGGTTCGAGCGCAAGTTCGAGGGTGACCGTCCTAAGCAGATCAAGCTCGACAAGGCCGGCTGGAGCGGCGAGAAGCTGCTGCGCAAGGGCGGCAAGCATGCGGCGTGGATCATCTTTTCCCTCTATACCGGCCTGACCTTCGTCGGCTATTTCTCGCCGATCAGGGAACTGGTGCCGGCGTTCTTCGGCTTCCAGACCAGCGGCTGGGAGACTTTCTGGATCCTGTTCTACGGTTTTGCGACCTGGGGCAACGCCGGTTTCCTGCGCGAACAGGTCTGCATCTACATGTGCCCCTATGCGCGCTTCCAGAGCGCCATGTTCGACCGCGACACGTTGATCATCGCCTATGACGAAAAGCGCGGCGAGCCACGCGGTTCGCGCAAGCGCGGCGTCGACTACAAGGGACAGGGGCTGGGCGACTGCGTCGACTGCACGCTGTGCGTGCAGGTCTGTCCGACCGGCATCGACATCCGCAACGGCCTGCAATACCAGTGCATCGGCTGCGCCGCCTGCATCGACGTGTGCGACGAGGTGATGGAGAAGATGGGCTATCCCAAGGGGCTGGTGCGCTATACCACGCAGCACGCGATGGACGGCAGGCCGACCAAGATCCTGCGTCCGCGCATGTTCGTCTATACGGGCGTGCTGCTGGTGCTGCTGATTGGTCTGGCGATCGGCATCTCCCAGCGCACGCTGGTCGGCATCGACGTCATCCGCGACCGCAACACGCTGTATCGCGAAGTGAACGGGCTGATCGAGAACGTCTACATTCTGAAGCTGGTGAACAAGGATTCGATCACGCATCGATTCGAGGTCAGTATCGATGGTCTGCCCGGTGCCGAGTTGCTGGTCGATGCGACTGGCGACATCGAGGTCCCGAGCGGCGGCGTACTGGAAGTGCCGGCTCGCGTGCGGGTCGATGGTTCGGCGCTGCCGGGCGCCTCTGCCGAAGTGCAGTTCACGCTGGAGTCGGTCGACGTGCCGGGTCTGTCGTACACGCGCACCGGCCGATTCGTGGGGCCTTTCAATTGAGCGGGCGCCGAACGGCGCCCTGCTGGACGTCTTCACGGTTTCCCGGAGACAATGCTGAACGACTGCGATACACCCGTGGAGTCTGACGAGAGGTGACTGGCATGAACCCGACTTCCGCCGCGCAAACCCTTCCGTGGTATCGGCACGTCTGGCCCTGGCTGTTGATGGTGCCGCCGTTGGCGGCGGTGGCGATGGGCATCGTCATCGTCACCGTGTCGATCCAAAGCGCCGACGGCCTGGTGGTCGGCGACTACTACAAGGAAGGACGCGCCATCAATCAGGTGCTGGAACGCGAGCAGTTCGCGCGTGAGCTGGGCCTGACGGCCGATCTGCGGCTGGAAGCGGGAGAGCTGTCGCTCAGGCTCGACAGTCGCGTGGCGCTGCCCGAACAAAACCTGCATTTGAAAGTACTGCACCCGACCCGCGCCAACAAGGATCTGGACATCGCGCTGGTCTCTCTGGGGGAAGGCCGCTACAGCGCAAGGCTCGATCAGGTGGTGGCCGGCAGCTGGTATCTCCATCTGGAGCCGGCCGACCGCAGCTGGCGGCTCAGTGGGCGCATGCAGGTGCCCGGCGACGGACACGTGCGCCTGGCGCCGGAAGGCGTCTGACGTGCCGTCATCAGGCCGCGGTGACGCTTCGCCAAAGCCCGCATTCTGTTTCTGGATATCTTGATGCGGCCACCATGGCCGCGTCTGCCTCCTGTCTTCCTTCGTCGTTTCTCCGCCCTTGATCCCGACGGGTCGACGGGTGAAACTTCCCGTGTGATTCCCCCTTCGTCCGCCCGCCAGTTCAGGAACCCACGATGACCCTGATTTCGGTTTTGATCGCGCTCTTGCTCGAACGCTTCCTCGGCTCGCTCGACGACTGGCGTCGTTTCGGCTGGTTCGACCGCTACAGTGCCTGGCTGCGCGAACGGTTCGGTCATCGTGCCTTCATGTCGGGTCCGGCCGGCGTCCTGTTGGTGCTGGCGGGACCGGTGCTCGTGGTCGTGTTGGCGGTCCTGCTGTTGCACGGCGCCTGGCTCGGCCTGCTCGAACTCGCGTTCGGCGTGGTCGTGCTGCTGTACGCACTGGGTCCGCGGGATCTCGATGACGAGGTGCAGGGTTACGTCGAGGCCGGCGCAATGAACGATGTGGAGCGACAGCGGCATCATGCCGCCGCACTGCTCGATGGCGAGGTGCCGGAAGACGACGTGGAGCGTACCCGCAGTCTGGCACAGGGCGTTTTCGTGCAGGCGAACGCGCGTCTGTTCGCGGTCCTGTTCTGGTTCGTCGTGTTGGGTCCGGTGGGTGCGGCGCTGTATCGCCTGGGCGCACTGGCCTGCCGTGGCGAAGCAGACGAATTCAGGGGCACTGCGCAACGGTTGGTGGGCCTGCTCGACTGGATTCCCGTGCGGCTGACGGCGCTGGGTTACGCGCTGGTGGGCGGCTTCGAACCGGCATTGCGTGCGCTGCGCCGGCATTTCCTGTCCGACCTGCAAACGCTTCCCGGCAGCAACCGCAGTCTGTTGGTCGAAGCGGGTAGCGAGTCGCTCGGTCTCGAACGCATGCTCGAAGACGCGCGGGAAGATGGCGGGCTGGACGAGATCGTCAACACCGCGGGCAATCTGGTGTTGCGCACGCTGGTGGTGTTCGTCACCGTGCTGGCCTTGCTGACCCTCGGCGGCTGGACGTCATAACCCTCACCTCACGATCCCTTCACCGGATCCGGTAGCCCGCGTGGCAGGCCACGCAGGCGCCGGTCACGTCCTTGAGCGAACGATAGGTCTGCAAGGCATCGCCTTCCTGTGCGACGACGGCGAGGCGGCTGGCTGCGCGATGCATGCGGGTACCGGTCTCGCGCATGCCCTGCGGCATCACCTGCGCCATGTGCGACGCGCCGTGGCTTTCCAGTGAACTCATGCCCAGGCGCCGTTCGGCGACCTCGGCCGCGGCGTCGAAACGCCCCTCTCCGACATGGGCGAGGATTTCATCCAGCGCGACCAGATGATCGCGCATGTTGCCGAGCATGTGCTCCTGCATGCGCGGCGGCATCTCCACCAACTGGCGCGGGTCGTCCGCGCTGGCCGGAGTGGCCGTGAGGGTGGCGAAGATCAGCACGGGCAGGGCGACGGTTCTCATGGTTGTCCTCGTCTTTTGTGTGATGTTTCCGGGCCGGTTCGACCGCGCCGGTCATCCATCGTTCAGACGACGAGCAAGCCCAGCGCCAGCAACAGCGTGTGGCCGAGCAGCGCGAGGATGGTGAGCTTGATGGCCGGTGCGAGCAGGGCCGGGCGATCCCAATGGCGGATCAGGTGCAATGCGGCCACGGTACTCGGTGCGACGGCCAGCAGGCCCAGCAGCGTCGTTGCAGGCAGGATGTCGATGGCGACCCAGAGCACCAGCAGTGCGTAGGCCAGCGCACCGACGGCGGCATACATCCAGCGTGCGCGCCGTGGGCCGAGGCGCACCACCCAGTGGTGCTTGCCGGCCTGCTCGTCGGCGCGGCGATCCGGGAACTGGTTGATGATGAGCAGGTTCGCCGTCAGCAATCCGGCCGGCAGTGCGGCCGCGAACAGACGCAGGTCGAAGTCCGTCGTCTGCGTGTAGTGCATGCCGACCGGGATCAGGCCGAAGCCGAGCGCCACGCTCAACTCACCCAGGCCGCGGCTGTTGAGCCGCAACGGCGGTGCCGAGTAGGCCCAGCCGATGAACAGTCCGAGCGCACCGAGCAGGTACAGTGCCGGGCCGGAGATGCCGGCGAGCCAGATGCCGAGCACGGCGGTGACCAGCCACAGGCCGATGCCGAGCAGCAGTGTTTCGCGCAGGCCGAGTACGCCGTTCTGAATGAAGCGGCTGCCGCCGGTGAAGGGATACAACCGCTCCTCGTTGAGGGCGTCGGTGCCGTTCAGGGCGTCGAAATAATCGTTCAGCAGGTTCACGCCGGCGTGCAGGCAGACGATCGCGAGCAGGGCGGCGACAGCGGCCGGCCAGTCGATCGCATGACCCGACCAGACGGTGAAGGCGAGCCCGAGCAGGGCCGGACAGGCGGCGGCGAGCAGAAACGGCGGTCGGGTGGCGAGCAGATAGCGCTGCCAGCGGTGCCCCAACAGTTCGATGCTGGGTTCGAGAGTGGACATGCGTCGGCGGTCCCTGAATCCAAGTTGGCGGTCACTTTACCGCAGTGGGGCCGGCTTGTACCGGCTGTGTCGCAGCCGCGGCGGTCTCTCCCTTTCTTCCACGGGAGAAGCGCATGCGATGCGGCCTGCGGCCGCAGGTTCATGGGTAGGGGGAATCATGCTAACCTGCCGCACCCGCAGGACTCGGGTGCTCATCGACCAGGAGTCGTCGACCAGGAATCATCGACCAGGAATCACCGAAGTGAACAGTCCCATGCTCGACACGGCCATCCGCGCCGCGCGCGCCGCCGAGGCGGTGATACGCCGCTATTACCGGGAAGGTTTCGACGTCACCCTCAAGGCCGACGCCAGTCCGGTCACCCAGGCCGACGTCGAATCCGAGCGCACGATCAAGACCGTCATCGCCGAGGCCTTTCCGGATCACGGTTTCTTCGGCGAGGAGACCGGCCGCGAGCGCATCGATGCGGAGTATCTGTGGCTGATCGACCCGATCGACGGCACCAAGAGCTTCGTGCGCCGCTATCCGTTCTTTTCCACCCAGATCGCGCTGATGCATCGCGGCGAGTTGGTGCTCGGCGTGTCCAATGCACCCGAATTCAACGAGATGGCCTGGGCCGAGCGCGGGCAGGGCGCGTTTCTGAACGGCCAGCCGATCCGGGTCAGCGAGATCGTGCAGCCGGCCGAGGCGACGTTGTCACTCGGCAATCTGAAAACGTTGGCGGCAGGATCGGGTTGGGCGGGGCTCGGTACGCTCGTCGGGCAGGTCAACCGCACGCGCGGCTACGGCGATTTCTACCACTACCACCTGCTCGCATCCGGTCGCATCGACGTGGTGCTGGAGTCGGACGTCAACATCCTGGACATCGCCGCATTGGCGACGATCGTGCGCGAGGCGGGCGGCGTGTTCACGGACATGCATGGCGCCGAACTCGGCCTGGACACGACCAGCGTGCTGGCGGCCGCGACGCCCGCGCTGCACGCATCGGTGCGGCGCGTTCTCGGCGTCTGAGTCGG
>JAQVJI010000034.1:12606-14697 GCA_028695255.1 Chromatiales bacterium
GTGACTCCTGAAAGCTCATGACCAAAGGGCGGTATTGGACCGGAAAGGTCGTCCGTGCGCAATGTTTTGCTTGCCGTGTCGTTGTGCGGTGCGGGGGCGACCGCCGCCGCGTGGTGACTGCTGGCTCCGCTCCCTGGGCCTGGTGGTCTCTCCCTCATCCGGCCCTTCGGGCCACCTTCTCCCGGAGGGGGAAGGGAATGAAGAGCGGCTTTCGGCCGCCGGTTCGTGAATGGTTGTCCGGGGGAGGGATCGCCTCCCCCGGACGGTCACCCGGAAAGGGTATTCCGGATGCGGATGTTCGTGTTATCGATGCCGGCGCCGAATGTCGAAATCGATCTCAGGCGTCGAGCGGCATGCAGGCGAGTTCGGAGCGCGAATAGAAGCGTCCGTTGCGGATGAAACCCGCGACGATGCCGTCCTTCAGCGCGGTGATGCGCCCCTGCACGTCGCGCTCGGTCACCCAATGCTCGGGAATGGCGTCCAGCAGGTGGATGGAGGCCGGGCTGCCGTCGGCGTTCACCGACAGATGGACCTCGCTGTTTTCGAGGTCCATGAAGGCGGGCAGAAAGCCGAGTACCGCGCCGGCGGAAAGCGCGTTGACGGGTTCGCGGCGCTGAAAGCCGGTCTGGCCGGACTGCACGCTGGTATGGATCCTGTTCATGATGCTTGGCCTCCGGGCGGAATGGCTCGTGGTTCGCCCTCAGGCTCTGTATCGGCGGAATAAGTGCTTCCTTTAGAGAAAGCGTCAGCACTGCTCCCACGGCAGGCCGCGGAAGCGCCAGCCGCCCTTGCTGGAGCGGTGATGGTGTTCATCCAGCTCGCCCTCGAAGCCCTCGTCGACGTGATGGACGTTCTTGAGCCCCGCCTCCAGCAGTGCCTTGCCGGCCTCGCGCGAGCGTTTGCCGCTGCGGCAGATCAGGATCAGCGGAATGCAGTCCTCGCCGGGTTCGCACAGCGCGCCGCCGAGCAGCACCTTGCGTACCTCGGTGACGAAATGCGGATTGACGGTCCAGTCCGGTTCGTCGATCCACGGAATGTGCACCGAGCCGACCGGATGGCCGACAAACAGGTATTCCATGGTCGAGCGGATGTCGATCAGCACGGCCTTCGGATTCGACTGGAGGATGTCCAGGGCCTCGATGGCCGTGAGTTCCCCGGGATGATGTTCGTTGTGTTTCGGCATGCGGGGTGTCTCCATGGGTGGCCGATTCTGTCGGGCCTTTTCATATACGGCGAATCCGGGCTGTCATGCAAGTGAAACCTTGTGCGGCTATGGTTGGATGCCCATGGGCAGTCCGCGCAGCCGAGCCGCTGCGCAAGGTTGGTTGGATGGATTACCGCGACGAACTCGATCGCATCCTCGGTGCGCGCCGGTTGCAACCCTTGTTTCAACCCATTGTGTCGCTGCGCGCGCGGCGCATCATGGGTTACGAGGGCTTGATCCGCGGCCCGTCCGACAGTCCGCTGCACGCACCGGCCCCCCTGTTCGAGGCGGCCCGCCGTTCCGGGCAGTTGTTCGAACTCGATCTGCTGTGCCGCCAGGTGCTCATCAAGGCCTTCGTGCGCCGTGGTCTGCAAGGACGGCTGTTCCTCAACGTGAATCCGCTGGCGATGGGCGATCCGCGCGCGGTGCAGGGCGAGACGCTCAAGGCGCTGCATCGCATGGGCCTGTCGCCGGAACAGGTGGTGATCGAGCTGACCGAACAGCAGCCGATCGACGACTACGACCTGATGCGTCGTGCGGTGGCGCATTACCGGCGCATGGGTTTCTCGATCGCGCTGGACGATCTCGGCGCGGGCTATTCCAGTTTTCGCCACTGGTCGGAGCTCAAGCCGGACTTCGTCAAGATCGACATGCGCTTCGTGCAGAACGCGCACAATGACCCGGCCAAGCGCGAGTTCATCCGTTCCTTCCGCGAGATTTCGCATACGCTCGGCGCACGCCTGATCGCCGAGGGCATCGAGGTGCACGAGGAATTCGAGATCATTCGCGGGCTCGACGTCGAATACGGGCAGGGCTACTACTTCGGGCGCCCCAATGCGGATCCGCCGCGCTCGCTGGACGAGATCATGGATGCGACCCAGATGGAT